>JAYUBX010000273.1:0-8946 GCA_043740665.1 Candidatus Neomicrothrix sp. | reverse complement strand
TGGTCGACTTCGAATTTCCACAGCCGACGGCCACGATCAGCCCAACAGGAAGCACGACGGCGCGCCCGAGAGTTTTCATGGCCCGATCTTGCCAAAGATCGTCCCGGCCTACTCGTGACAGCAACCCGAACGGGTTCGCGGTGCGGCGGGGTGCACCGGTAGCGTGCCCATCCGTGATTCCCGAGCGCATGCAGCCGATCCTCGACGAGACCGCACCCTTGGCCCAGCGCTTTCAGGCCGACGGCCAGCGGATCTATCTGGTTGGTGGCATCGTCCGTGACCTGCTCATGGGGCGCGACCTGACCGAAGCCAGCGACATCGACCTGACCACGAACGCCCGGCCGGCCGACGTCAAACGGCTCATCAGTGGGTGGGCCGACGCGGTGTGGACGCAGGGCGAGCGGTTCGGCACGATCGGATGCCGCAAAGGCACCCGTACCTTCGAGATCACCACGCATCGGGCCGAGGCCTATTCGCCCGATTCGCGCAAGCCCGAGGTCGTGTACGCCGACGATATCGAGGCGGACCTCTCGCGGCGCGACTTCACCGTCAACGCCATGGCCCTGGCCCTGCCCGACCCGGAGCTCATCGACCCGTTCGGTGGCACCGCCGATCTGGCCTCTGGCGTCCTGCGCACACCGCTGGCCCCGGCCGAGTCGTTCAGCGACGATCCGTTGCGCATGCTGCGGGCCGCCCGGTTCATCGCCGGCTACGGGCTGACGCCAGAGCCGACCCTGACCGAGGCCATTGCGCCTTTGCGAGATCGATTGGCGATCGTCTCGGCCGAACGTATTCGTGACGAGCTCGACAAGCTCTTGGTCGTCGAGGATCCGTCGCCGGGATTTTGGTTCCTGGTCGAGACAGGGCTGGTCGACGAGTTCCTGCCCGAGCTCTCGGCCATGCAGCTCGAACAGGATCCGATCCATCGACACAAGGACGTGCTGGCCCACACCATCGCCGTGGTGGCCAAGACGCGGCCCGAGCGCATCGTGCGGCTCGCCGCGCTGCTGCACGATGTCGGCAAACCCAAGACCCGCTCGATCGGCGACAACGGGGTGAGCTTTCACCATCACGAGGTCGTCGGTGCCCGTATGGCCCGTGACCGGATGCGGGCCCTCAAGTACGCCAACGACGACATCGAGGCGGTGACCAAGCTCGTCTACCTCCACCTGCGATTTCACACCTACCAGATGGGCTGGACCGACAGCGCCGTGCGCCGTTTCGTGCGCGATGCCGGTCCGCTCCTGAGCGAGCTGATCGAATTGACCCGGTGTGACTGCACCACCCGCAACGAACGCAAGGCGGCCATGCTCAGCGGCCGGATGGACGAGCTCGAGACTCGGATCGTCGAACTCGAGGCTCGCGAGGAACTGCAGGCGATCCGTCCCGATCTCGACGGTCAGCAGGTGATGGACCATCTGGGCATCGCGCCTGGGCGGGCCGTCGGTCAGGCCCTCGAAGCCTTGCTCGAGATCCGGCTGGACGAGGGTCCGCTGGTCGAGGACGAGGCCTATCGCCGCCTCGATGCCTGGTGGGCGACGCAGTCGACCTGATCCGACCTGATCCGAACCGACCTGATCCGAACCGACCCGATCCTCACAGTCAGGTCAGGTCGAGGGGCGGCGGCACCGGGCGGTGCGTCGCCACGATGCGGTTGAGGCGGTCGAGCACCGCCCGCTGATCGCCGGTGGGTGGTTCGCCGGAGCGGCCCCCGAGGGCATCGATCCAGAATCCGGCGCCGTCGCTGACCTGGACGTAGGGAACTTCGGCGGTGTGCGTGCGCCCGAAGCCGACATCGAAATGGCGGGTGCTGAGCGTCACCGAGAAGATCTCGGCCAGGTCGGCCCGGCGGGGCCGGCCGAGTCGGTTCTTGGCCGTCACGTGGGTAGGGCTGATGACGACCCGAACCTTGACCAGGGCGTACGCCTGCGCCGCGAGGCCGACGCCGAGGGCGAGGCACACCAGGATGAACACGCCAGTGGCCACGGTGTTCAGCGTGGTTCCGCCCATCAGTGAGTCCAGGCTCGAAAGGGCGACGACGGTGAGCAATGCGGCGAGGGCGGCCAGGGCTGCGGCGATACCAAGTTCGAGGCCGCTGGCCGGCAGTGAGAACTCGGACGCGACGGCCGGTGTGCCCGACAACGGGAGTTCGGTCCGGCGGGTGACGGGCTGCGGCACGGCCGGGGCCACCGGGGCGGGCCGAACGGGTTCGGCGATCCGCGTCAGGTCGAGGACGGGTGCGGGCAGCACGAGCAGGGACGACCGAGTGGCGGCGGGGTTCACCTGCCCCCTGCTCCGCGAGGCGCCCTTGGCCCGCCGGGAGCGACGCCGGCCACCGGTCTCGGGTTCGGGTGGCGGCTCCGGAACCCAACCGATCGGCTTGAGCCCCTCGGGGTCGTAGCCGCAGTTCTGGCACCAATCCCAGTCCGGTCGCACCGGGCCGGTGCAGCGCGGGCAGTTCGGGTCGTCGTCAGCCATGCCCGGGTCATCGACACATTGGGGCCCGACACTTAACGCAAATCTGGGTCAAATGGCTTATGCGCATGGGCCACTTGGCCCGGTCGGCGGTGTGGACGGTGTTAGATGCCTTCCTTGCGGGCCCGGATGATCAGGGTGGCTGGGGCCCAGCGCATGGCCGTGGTCCAAAATGGGCTGGGCGACGTGTCGGTTGGCTCGGCCTCGATGATGGCGTCGACCCGGAAGTTGGTGCGGGCCAGGCTGGTGTGCAGTTCGCTGATGGTGCGGATCCGCTCCTCGCCCTGATCGGTGTCGGTGAACCAGGGCCGGCTGCCTCGATCGAAGTACGAACGGATGACCGCAGGCGGGTCGCCGCCATCAGGATCGAGCATGGCGTAGGCGGGATGGGGCAGCGAGAACACGAACACGCTCTCGGGGTGCAGGACCCGATGGACCTGACGGAAGACCCGGTCGAGGTCGTCGACGTTGGCCAGGGCGTAGACGCTCACGGCGAGATCGATCGAGTCGGCCCGCACGAACGGCAGCTCGGCCAGATCGCTCTGGTGCAACTCGACCTTGACCTCGGCGCGCTCGATGGTGCCGCGGGCCACCTCGATGCGATGGAGCGATGGATCGACGGCGACCACGCGGGCCCCTTGACCGGCCAATGCGGTGGCCTCGGCCCCGGACCCGCACCCGAGTTGCAGCACTCGCTTGTCGGCGACGTTGCCGAGTAGGCGGTACTGCGCCTCGGTGGGGATGTCAGGGCCGTAGGCGACGACCCCGGCCGGCTGATCGGCCTGGCCGGGGTAGGTCGCCGAGATCGGTCCCGTCGGTTCGGCCGGTGGGGCGTCGGGCGCGGAGGTCAGGTTGCGGGTGGTCGGGTGGCCGGCGGTCATGTCGCTCGGGGCGCCACGGAACAGATCAGACATGACTGAAGTCTGCCGCGCCGGCCTGCGACGGTGCGGGATGACTACTCGCCGGCGGCGAACTCGTCGACCATCACCATGGCGATGTCATCGTGGTACTGCACCGGCGGGCTCTTCATGAAGTACGCCGACGGGCCGAGCAGGGGGCCACCGATGCCCCGGTCCTTGGCGATCTTGCAGCAGCGCAGGGCATCGATGATCACGCCGGCCGAGTTGGGTGAGTCCCACACCTCGAGTTTGAGCTCGATGTTCAGCGGGACGTCACCGAAGTTGCGACCTTCGAGCCGGATGTAGGCCCACTTGCGATCGTCGAGCCAGGCGACGTGATCGGACGGGCCGATGTGCACGTCGCGGGCCTCGATGCCGTGCTCGATCTGACTGGTGACGGCCTGCGTCTTGGAGATCTTTTTGGATTCGAGGCGGTCGCGCTCGAGCATGTTCTTGAAGTCCATGTTGCCGCCGACGTTGAGCTGGTAGGTGCGGTCGAGCACCATGCCGCGATCCTCGAACAGGCGGGCCAGGATGCGGTGCACGATGGTGGCGCCGACCTGGCTCTTGATGTCGTCGCCGACGATCGGCACGCCCGCCTCGGTGAACTTGGCGGCCCAGACGGGATCGCTGGCGATGAACACCGGGATGGCATTGACGAAGCCGACTCCCGCATCGATGCAGGCCTGGGCGTAGTACTTCTGGGCCAGTTCGGACCCGACCGGCAGGTACGAGACGAGCACGTCGGCACCCGAGTCGCGCAGGGCCTGGGTGACGTCGATGGGCGGAGCCGGCGACTCCTCACAGGTCTCGCGGTAGTACTTGCCGAACCCGTCGAGGGTCGGACCGCGCTGCACCTGCACGCCCAGCTCGCCCACGTTGGCGAACTTGACCGTGTTGTTCTGGCCGGCCCAGATGGCCTTGCCCACGTCGAGGCCCACCTTGTCGGCATCGACGTCGAACGCCGCCACGACCTCAATGTCGCGGATGTGGTAGCCGCCGAGCTCGACGTGCATGAGGCCGGGTACGTCGTCGGCGGGGTCGGCATTGCGGTAGTACTCGAGGCCTTGGACGAGCGAGCTCGAGCAGTTGCCGATACCGGCGATGGCCAAACGGATCTTGCTCATGAGTGGGTGCCTTCCTTGCGGTGAGATGGGGCGGTGAGATGTGGTTCGAGCTCGGCGGATGCGGCGAGCTCGGCTCGGGCGGCGCCGATGAGTTCGTCGATCCAGGCCAGGTCGTGGGTGATGGTCTGGGTGTCGTGCTCGCGAAGCGAGCGGCGATAGGCGTCGGTGCCGGCGCCACCGACGCGGGTGCGTTCGACCAGCCGGCGATCGAGTTCGGCCTTGCGGCGCTCGAACAGGGCGACGCGTTGCTCGGGGAGCAGGGTGTGGCAGAAGGCGACCTGCACCGAGAAGGTGCGGTCGTCAGTGGTGTCGTCGAGCAGCAGTTGGCGCAGGCGCTGCCGACCGAGTTCGGTGATGCCGTACACCTTCTTGGTGCGACGGCCCTTGACCGGTCGGCCGAGACGGGCCCGGAAGGCGGCGATCTCGCCGCTGAGGGCACCGGTCATCGGGATGGTGACGTCGGTCGTGGTGTTGGCTTCGACCGCTTTGACCGCGCCGGCCTTCTCGAGCCGGGCCAGGGCGGGGTAGAGCGAGCCGAACGAGATGCCGGACCGAGCGCCGACCAGTTCGGCCAGCTGCTTCTTGAGCTCGTAGCCGTGCAGATCCTGTTCATCGAGGAGGCCGAGGATGGCGAGATCAATCATCGTGCCGACATGATATATCGAACAGATATATCGACACAACCTACAAGATGGCGCGCTCGGCTGACGCCGAGCTCCCGCGCTTCGCTATCCGGCGGCATCCACCTCCCCTGCTGCTCCGCCTGGCGGACTCCGTAGCCTGAGGAACCGGGCGAACCCGATCGGTCCTTGGGGGCGCGAGCTCTCTCCGCGCTCACTACCCTTTCCCGGGTGACCTTCCGACCCGGTTCGATCCGGGGCGCCGAGCCGGGAACTCCGGGTGAGATCGACTACCGCCTGGCGCGCCGGTCGTTGATCTCCGAATTCAAGAAGGGCCGCCTGGCCCAGCACGAGGTCTGCGACGCTCATCCCGAGCTGCGGCGGGCCGCTCAGCAGTGCAGCGAGGCGACCTCGATGGTCTGCCCGATCTGCGAAGGCGACCATGTTGTGCTTGTCTCGTACGTGTTCGGACCTCGTCTACCGGCCCACGGCCGGTGCATCACCACGAAGGCCGAGCTCAAATCCCTCGCCCAGCGCAGCGGCGAGTTCGCCTGTTACGTCGTCGAAGTGTGCCCCACGTGCTCCTGGAACCATCTCGCTCGAACCTTTCTGTTGAATCCCGCCCGCTCGGCCTGAGCGGGGACGTCGGCGCGTGAGCAAGCGCAGCACTCGGCGGGCGACGCGCCTGGCCGAGAAGGCCGCCGGTACCCGCCGCAGCTTCCTGTGGCGATGGCGCCGGGGCTTCTTCCTCGTGGGCCTCATGTTCGTGCTCGGTATCGCCGGGATCGGCTATCTGTTCAGCCAGGTGCCCCTGCCCGACGAGGATCCGCCGCTGGTGCAGACCACCTTCCTCTGCGCCGACGACGTCACGTCGGGCTGCAACGCCGACAATGCGTTGGCGCAGCTGAGTGGGGGCGTCGATCGGGTGACGGTGACCTACGACCAGGTTCCCCAGGTCCTGGTCGATGCGGTGCTGAGCGCCGAGGACCGCACCTACTTCCAGCACGGCGGTGTCGATCCGGTGGGTGTGGCCCGGGCCCTGTGGGCCGATCTGCGCGGCGGCGGGGCGCAGCAGGGTGGCTCGACGATCACCCAGCAGTACGTGAAGAACGTCTACCTGACCCAGGAGCGCACGGTCACTCGAAAGATCAAGGAAGCGGTGTTGGCGGTCAAGCTCGAACGAGAGCTGCCCAAGACCGAGATCCTCGGGCGCTACCTCAACACCATCTACTTCGGTCGCGGGGCCTATGGCGTCCAGGCGGCGTCGAAGACCTACTTCGGCAAGAACGTGCAGGATCTCAACCTGCCCGAAGCGGCCTATCTGGCCGGACTCATCCGGTCACCCGAAACCGCCGATGCCAGTCGGGCGGCCGGTGATCTGCAGGCCAAGAGCGGGCTCGAGACAGCCCAGTTCCGGCGCACGTCGGTGCTCGACGCCATGCTGCAGCAGAACGACATCACCCAGGACCAACATGATGCGGCCAAGGCGGTGGGCTGGGCCGACGTATTGCCCCGCAAGCCCACCGACGCCAAGATCGCCCACCCCGAGCTGGGCACGCAGTACTTCGTCGACTACGTGAAGAACTGGCTCGACGCGGGCAACTACGACATCGGTCAGGGACTGCGGGTCTACACGACGCTCGACTACGGCATGCAGGCCGACGCCGTCGACGCGGTGCAGTCGACCCTCGGCCGGCCCGACGATCCCGCCAGCTCCTTGGTCGCGGTCGACACCCAGGGCCACATCAAGACCATGTACAGCGGGCTCGGCTACGACGTCAACAACCCGGCGACCACGACCAACGTGGCGGTCGGCAAGGCCGGTGGTGGCTCGGGCCGCCAGGCCGGCTCGACCTTCAAGGCCTTTGCCATCGCCGAGTCCCTGAAGCAGGGAATTGGGCTCGACACGATCTACAACGCCCCGGCATCGATCACCATCCCCAAGGCTGACGCCGGCAAGGACTGGCCGGTGGCCAACGACGACAAAGCCAACCATGGGCCCATCAACATGGTGACGGCGACCGCCGGCTCGGTGAACACCTATTTCGCTCAGCTGGTGATGGACATCAATCCGCAGAACCTGGCCTCGACCGCCAGCCGGCTCGGCGTCGGCGACTTCGGGACCCAACTGCCCGCCAATGCGTCGTTGGTGCTCGGGACCACCCCGGTCTCGCCGCTCGACATGGCCAGCGGGTACTCGACGTTCATGGACAACGGCCAGCACGTGAAGCCGATCGCCGTGACCCGGGTGACCGACGCCACCGGCCGGGTGCTCTACGAAGCGCCGACGAAGCGCGAGCAGGTGGTGTCCGAGGACATCACGAAGCAGGTGAGCTGGGCGCTCAGCAACGTCATCACCGGCGGTACCGGTACCGGCGCCGCCTTCGGTCAGCCGGCGGCCGGCAAGACCGGAACGACGAACGAGCATCGGGACGCCTGGTTTGTGGGGTACACCTGCAAGCTCACCGCCGCCGTCTGGAACGGCTATCTCGACAACTCGAGGATGGACAACGTGCGCGGTCGCGGTCCCGTCTTCGGTGGTACCTACGCCGCGCCGATCTGGGGCAAGTTCATGGCCAAGGCCACCCAAGGCCTCGACCGCTGCCCCTACGACAAGCCGGCCGACGTGAGCGGTCGGGTCGGCAACATGGGCATCACGCCGAGCACCTCGTTCCGCCCGGGATCGACCACCACGTCGGCCGATCCTGGTTCGACCACCACCAGCGCACCGGCCGATTCGACCACCTCGACGACCACCAAGCCGGCGACCACCACGACCGCGGCGCCGGCCACGACCACCACGATCAGCTCGGCGGGGAAGCCCTGATCGTTCGGCGCGCCCGTGATCAGCTCGACTCGAGCTCGTTGTGGGGATAGTGGGTGCGACACACGAAGCACCACCGTTCTTCGTCACCGAGCTCGACCTGGCCCGGCGTGTCCCAGGCCTCGGGGGTGACGTAGAGGCGACGCACGCGGGTGGTCGGTTCGTCGTCGCGTCCGCAGCTCTCACACGTCGTGTTCATGACCGAGACTGTATTGCTCGGTCGTGTCCGTTGAGCGAGTTCATGAATCGACGTTTGGGGGGTGTTCACCGAGACGAGGATGTGCCTATGCTCTCTAGATCCGCCGGCAGCCGAGGGGCGCTGGACGGAACAAGGAGGCTCAGCGATGAGCAAGTCGATCACGGCACCTTCGGTGCGCGCCTCGAAGGTGCGTCTGGGTAGTGCCCCGCTGGTGATGGTCACGGCCTACGACGCGCCCGGCGCTCGCATGGCCGACGAGGCCGGGGTCGACCTCATCTTGGTCGGCGACTCACTGGCCATGGTGGTGCTCGGCTACGACGACACCCTGCAGGTCACGGTGGCCGACATGGCCCACCACACGGCGGCCGTCGCCCGAGCGAAGCCCGGCCCCATGATCGTGAGCGACCTGCCGTGGATGAGCTACCACGTCTCGACCGAGGACACCGTGCGCAACGCGGCCGAACTGATCCGGGCGGGGGCGCAGGCGGTCAAGCTCGAAGGTGGGCGCAAGCGACTGGCGATGATCGAGGCCATCGTCGACGCCGAGATTCCGGTCATGGGCCACCTCGGGTTGACGCCGCAGTCGGTGCACGCCATGGGTGGTTTCAAGGTTCAGGGTCGCGAACAAGAAGCGGCCCTGCGTCTGGTCGCCGACGCCAAGGCCCTGGCTCACGCCGGCTGCTTCGCCATCGTGCTCGAGGGTGTCCCCGACGAGGTGGCCCGCATGGTCACGCTGGCCGTCGACGTGCCCACCATCGGCATCGGTGCCGGTCCGCACTGCGATGGTCAGGTCCTCGTCTTT
>JAYUBX010000272.1:0-4009 GCA_043740665.1 Candidatus Neomicrothrix sp. | reverse complement strand
AGCGGCAGCAGGAACCCGCCGATGATCTGGCCCAGCTGGGCCAGCATGGCCAGGGTGGTCGCATCTTTCCGGGCCCACGGGGGCGCCCCGGAGTACGGCGGCGGGGCCGGATACGACCCTGGGTATGACCCAGGGGCTGGGGTCGGGTAGGCCACCAGCGGCGGTGCCGGGGCGTAGACCCCCCACATCGCACCCGTCCACCAACGCTGCTGGCCGGTCGGGTCGGGATACCAGCCGGGAGGCGGGTTCAAACCGGGCTGGCTCATGCCCGGGCCACGAACGGCAGATCGACGACGGTGGCCGCCATCGGCACCCCGCGTCCGTCGATGACCAGCTGATCGCCGATGGCCACATCGGGCGGAACGAAGGCCAGGGCGATGCCGTGACCCAGCTGCGGCGAGAAGTTGCCGCTGGTCACGATGCCCACGTCGAGCCCGTCTCGGCGGACCACCTGCTCGGCCCGGGGTGGTCGCCGGCCCTCGACCGACAGCCCCCGCAAGCGCCGTGCGATACCGCGCTCCTTCTCGGCCGCCAGGGCGTCACGACCGCGGAATTCGCCTTTGTCCCACCGCACCACCCAGCCCAGGCCGGCCTGCAGTGGCGTGATGCCGGGGCCGAGTTCGTGGCCGTGCAGCGGCAACCCGGCTTCGAGCCGCAGCGTGTCGCGCGCGCCCAGGCCGGCGGGCAGGATCTCGGCCTCGAGCAGGGCGATCCACAGCGAGACCGCCGACTCGGCTGGTACCGCGATCTCGACGCCGTCCTCGCCGGTGTAGCCGGTGCCGGCCACGACCAGATCGACGCTCCCCCACTTGACCGCCGCCACGTCGAACCGGGCCACGACGGCCGCATCCGGGCTGACCCGAGCCAAGCGCGAACGGGCCTCCGGGCCCTGCACGGCGATGATGGCCCGCTCGGCGGTGCGGTCGCGCACCGTCGTGGTGCCCTCACCGGCCAGGGCGCTGGTCACGCGGTCGGTGTTCGAGGCGTTGGGCATGACATCGAACGTGTCGGGTCCGATCCACCACACGATGATGTCGTCGAGCACCGACGCGTCGGTTTCGTCGAGCAGGTGGGTGTATTGCGCGCGGCCCGGAGCGATGCGGGTGAGGTCGTTGGTGAACGCTCGCTGCAGCCGTTCGAGCGCTTCCGGACCCTCGACCCGCACGGTGCCGAGGTGGCTCACGTCGAAGGCGACGGCGCCCTGGCGGCAGGCCCGATGTTCGGCCAGGGTGCCATCGGGATAGCTCAACGGCATGTCCCAGCCACCGAACGGAACCAGTTTGGCGTGCAGCGCCCGGTGGGCATCATCGAGCGGAGACGTGCGCATGGTCATCCCGGCGAGGCTAGCGAGTTCTGCGTCACAGCTCAGGCGGAGGGGCCATCGGCCCGAGCGCAGTCAGCCGCTCGACCTGCGAGGCCGCCACCTCGACGTCGGGTCGCGACGCTCCCCACCCGACCAGCAGATCGGCGGTGAGGGCGCGGGCCAGGTGTTGCGCTCGAAACAGATGCCGATCGAGCGGACCGAGGTTGTCGATCAACAGCACGCCATTGAGGGCGGCGAGCCAGCGCACCACCCGCTCCGCATCGTGACCCGGGCGGATGACACCCGCTTCGCCGGCGGCGCCCAGCAGGGCCACCGGCTCGGCAAAAAGGCGATGCAGCACCGGCAGCGCTCGGCGCGTCTCGTCCAACTCGTCGATGGTCACGGGCTCGGTCATCAGCGAGCGTTGCAGGTCGAACTCATCGGCGAACACGACCGACGCCGACACGAAGAAGGCACCGAAGGCCTCGAGCTGCACCAGATGCACCAGGTCGGCGTCGATGACCTCGGCCGCGATGAAGGCGTCCCACCCGTGGCGAGCCGTGAGGTACGACGCCCGCAGGGTGTCGACCGCCTGCTGCTGCAGCGCCGCCAGCAGCGCCGCCTTCGACGGGAAGTAGGTGTAGATGGTGCCGATGGCGCAGTCGAGCTCATCGGCCACCGCCTGCATGGTGACGCCGCGGAGACCGTCGCGATCGATGATCCGACTGGCGGCATCGAGGAATCGGCGCCGCTTCTTGTCCCGCGTACGCTCCCGGCGATCATCGGGGACGACAGAGAGTTGAACCATATTCAAAGTATGAATCATGTTCAGATCGACCGGGCGGATGCCTGACGCCGAGCACCCGGTCTCCCCCGCCGGGCCTGGGCCACGGTCGCCGGATGGGCCGACTCGACCACAAGATCGCCATCGTCACCGAGTCGGTTCGGGCATCGGACGCGCCACGCTTCCGGGCCGGAGGCGCGCGGGTGGTCGGCGTCCTGGGACGAGGCGATCGGCGCCGCCGAAACCCTGGGTGGACTCGACCTGGCCTACCTCAACGCGGGCGCCTACGGCTTCACCGGACCCATCGACGAGCTACGCATCGACCTCTACCGGCGGACGGTTGGCACCAACATCGGCGGTGTCGTCCTCGGCGTGCGAGCTGTCGTCCCCGCCCTGCGCGCCCGAGGGGCGGCGCCATCGTGGCTACGGCATCGGTCGCCGGCATCGTCGCCTTTGCCCCCAATCCGCTCTACACACTCACCAAGCAGGCCGTCACCGGCTTCGTCCAGGCCTTGGCGCCTGATTTGGTGAGCGACCACATCACCCTCAATGCTGTCGGCCCCGGCGTGGTCGATACGCCGATGACGGTCGATGTTTCGCCGACCCGTTCTTGCGGCACTTCAGTGCCGAATTCCGGGTCTCAAGTGCCGCAAGAACCGGAGTTCGGGCGGTTCCGGCGGATCGGACGGGTGGGTTCAGCCGCCGCTGGCGAGGCGGGTGACCGAGGCGGACGACGACGCCGGTCGCAGTTCGACGATGCGGGCGTCGACATCCTCGACCACGCCGGCGAGGGCCAGCACGTTGAGCACGCCCTGTCCCTTCTGCACGAGGTCGATGAGCTCGCCCCCGTCACGCACCAACACCGCCTGGTTGCCCTGGATCACCAGTTTGGCGGTGGTGACGTCTTCGCCCAGGTTGTCGCGCAGGTAGCTGAAGACCTCGCGAACCGACTCGAGCTTGATGCCGGCGTCGAGCAGCGACTTGATGACCCGCAGTTCGAGCAGATCACGGTAGGAGTACTGGCGCCGGCTGCCGCTGCCCTTGGCGTCCTGCAGGGACGGGCGCACCAGTTCGGTGCGAGCCCAGTAGTCGAGCTGACGGTACGTGATGCCGACGATCTCGGCCGCACGGGCCCCGCTGTACCCGTCGGTCTTGCTGGGATCGGTCATCATGCCTGCTCTCTCGAGCCGGTGAGGCTCACGTGGGGCCCTCACCCTGGTGTTCAGGGTTGGGGGCTACCGCTGCACAAAACGCTCGACCTCGAGCTGTAGATCACGGTCACGTAACTACAAGCGTGTGACCGGGAGGTTGAGGGTAAGCACAAATACGGCTGCCGTCAACGCTTTCGTGTCGGTCAGGACGCGAAGTCGTCCGGATCGACGCTGTCGATGAACTCACGGAACTGCTCGACAACGTCCTCGGACTCGTCGCCGTCCTCGATGGTGTAGCCGGCTTCATCGACGACGGCTTCGGCGGCAAACACTGGCGTAGCGGACCGCAACGCCAAGGCAATGCCATCGGACGGCCGACACGAAAGCCGGGTGACTCCCTCCGGGCGCCGCAACTGCATTTCGGCATAGAAGGTGCCGGCCGACAACGACGTGATCTCGAGTCGTTCGAAGACGACGCCGAGCTCGTCGAGCAGCGCCTTGATCAGGTCGTGGGTCATGGGCCGAGGCGTCGCGACCTCGTCGAGGGCCAGGGCGATGGCCGTGGCCTCGGGGCCGCCGATGAAGATGGGCAACATGCGGTGGCCGCCCTCGAGTTCTCGTAGCAACACGATCGGGGTGTTACTCGGGAGCTCGACCCGTACGCCGACGATCTCCATCTGAATCACGTCGCCACGATAGCGCCGGGGTCAGGCTCCGAGGTGCTCCCGCAGCGCCTGGCGAAGCATCGCCGCCCGAAGCCGACCGCCCAGC
>JAYUBX010000271.1:0-3507 GCA_043740665.1 Candidatus Neomicrothrix sp. | reverse complement strand
GGGGGTGCGTGATGGACTTCGAGATACCGCCGGACATTCGAGCCACGCTGGCCGAGATCGATGCCTTCATCGACCTCGAGATCAAGCCGCTCGAACAGGTCGACGACAACATCCGGTTCTTCGACCACCGGCGCGAGTTCGCCCGCACCGACTTCGAGGGCGGCGGCATCCCCCGACAGGACTGGGAGGATCTGCTGGCCGAGATGCGGCGCCGCGCCGACGCCGCCGGCTGGCTGCGATGGGCCCTGCCGGCCGAGTACGGCGGCCACGATGCCTCGAACCTCGAGATGGCGATCATCCGGGAGCACCTGGCGGCCAAGGGGCTCGGGCTGCACAACGACCTGCAGAACGAGAGCTCGATCATCGGCAACTTCCCGACCGTGCTGATGATGCGCGATTTCGGCACCGACGATCAGCGGGCCGAGTGGATGCCCGGCTTCCTCGACGGCACCCGGCGGCTGGCCTTCGGGCTGACCGAGCCGAACCACGGATCCGACGCGACCTATCTCGAGACCACCGCTGTGCTCGACGGCGGCGAGTGGGTCATCAACGGGCAGAAGCGGTTCAACTCGGGTCTGCACCACGCCACCCACGACATCGTGTTCGCCCGCACGTCGGGCCAGCCCGGCGAACCCCTCGGCATCACCGCGCTGCTGGTGCCGGTCGAAGCGCCCGGCTTCAGCATCGACTTCTACTGGTGGACCTTCAACATGCCGACCGACCACGCCGAGGTCACCCTCACCGACGTACGCGTGCCGGTCACCTCGGTGCTCGGTCCGGTCGACCGTGGGCTCGAACTGGCCCAGCACTTCGTGCACGAGAACCGCATCCGCCAGGCCGCCTCGTCGTTGGGGGCCGCCCAGTTCTGTATCGACGAAGCGGTCGTCTACGCCAACCAGCGCGTGACCTGGGGCCAGCCTTTGTCGCGCAACCAGGCGATCCAGTTTCCGCTGGTCGAGCTGCACACCGATGCGGCCATGCTCCGCCAACTGATCCGTTCGACGGCGTGGTCGCTCGACCGCCAGCACCACCTGGAGGTCACCCACCTCGTGGCCATGTGCAACTTCCGGGCCAATCGGCTGGCGTGCGACGCAGCGGACCGAGCCATGCAGACCTGTGGCGGTCTGGGCTACAGCCGACACATGCCGTTCGAGCACATCTACCGACACCATCGTCGCTATCGCATCACCGAGGGATCCGAAGAGATCCAGATGCGTAAGGTCGCGCAGCAGCTCTTCGGCATCGGCCGCAGTCGGTAAGGTCAGCGTCCATGACCCGAGCCGCGTCTCTCGTGATCGTGAACACCGGCGACGGCAAGGGCAAATCGTCGTCGGCCTTCGGCGTCATGGCGCGGGGATGGGCCCGCGGCTGGAACGTCGGCGTCGTGCAGTTCGTGAAGAGCGGCCAGTGGAAGACGGGCGAGCGCAAGCTGGCCGACCACCTGGGCATCGAGTGGCAGACCCTCGGTGATGGGTTCACCTGGGAATCGACCGATCTCGACGAGACGGCGGCCGCTGGCCGTCATGCCTGGCAGGTGGCGTCCGGCATGCTGGCGTCGGGTGACTACGACCTGCTGATCTTCGACGAGATCACCTACATCATGACCTTCGGCTGGGTGCCGGTCGCCGACGTGGTGGCGGCCATCGTGGGGCGGTCGCCCAAGACCAATGTGGTGTGCACCGGCCGCGACGCCCCGCCGGAGCTGATCGAGGTGGCCGACACCGTCACCGAGATGCGGATGGTGAAGCACGCCTATGAACAGGGCATCGAAGCCAAGAAGGGCATCGAGTACTGAGTCTCGACCGACCACTTGACCGAGTAACGAGCTATTCCCTATCTTGTGCAGTGATTCACGGGTAAATGATCAGGGGAGGTCATGCACATCGACTGGGTGATCGCCTTGGGCGGGGCCGGTGTGGGGTTCATCGTCGGGCTCACCGGCATGGGCGGCGGCGCCCTGATGACGCCGATGCTGGTGCTGGTGTTCGGCATCAGTCCCGCGGCGGCCGTATCCAGCGATCTGGTGGCGGCCATGATCATGAAGCCGGTTGGCGCCGGGGTTCATATGCGGCGGGGCACCGTCAACTTCGAGCTGGTCAAGTGGCTGGTGATCGGCTCGGTGCCCGCGGCCTTCATCAGTGTCTGGGCGCTCGAGAAGTTCGCCGATCCGGCCCGGGTCAACACCATCGTGCAGTACGCCGTCGGCGGGGCGCTGTTGCTGGCGTCGTTGGCCATGGTGGCCAAAGGGGCGTTCTCGGGGCGGCGCCGTGAAGGCGGAATGGTCGAGGCGTTGACCCTGCATCCGGCCCGCACTGTGCTGATCGGCGTGTTCGGCGGGGCAGTGGTCGGCCTGACCTCGGTCGGGTCGGGTTCGTTGATGATGGTGATGTTGATGATGCTGTACCCGACGCTGCTGGCGTCCGAGCTCGTTGGCACCGACCTGGTGCAGGCCATCCCCTTGGTCGCGGCGGCGGCCATCGCCCATCTGCTATTCGGCAGGGTCGAATTGGGACTCACGCTGTCGCTGGTCGTGGGCGCGGTGCCCGCCGTCTACCTCGGCGCCCGGCTCTCATCGCGCAGCCCGGACCACATCATTCGGCCGATCCTGGCCATGGTGCTCATCCTGTCGGGCTCCAAGATGCTGCGCCTGTCGAACATCGTGGTCGGATCCCTCGCCGTGGTCCTGGCCGGCGTGACCGCAGTCATGATCGTCCGCGGCAGCCGCCAGCTGGTGGCGGCACCGGCCCCCTCACAAGATCTGACGGAGGATCTGACGGGAACGTGATCTTTGTGGGTTGATCGTGTGGAGCCCCTGTGATCCCGTTGGGTTAGATCGCTCAGAATCGGAAAGTCCAGTGTTGGGCGACGCCAGCCAAGCCAACACTGATGGCCAATTCGGGCCGGAATCGGGGGATTCGTGAAGCGTTCTATCGTTCGACGTCCGCGTCAGCTGTTGGTCCCGCTGCTTGTGGCGGCCATCGTCGCCTCGGTCGGGTCATTGGGGGGTGTTCGTCGCCGCGCCGGCCAGTGCCCCGTTGGCCAACGCCACCGGCCCCGACGTCTCGACCGGCCTGTCGGCCGGCGCGCCTCCGGCGACGTTCACGATCCCGGCACCGGCGGCCGTTCCGGTCACCTCCGACGTCAACATCAACCTGGGTACCGTCACCGGCACCTACACGGCCGGCACTGCTCCGGGGCCCGCCACGTTCGTCATCAAGGGCAACGCTTTTGCTCCCAGCCGGTCGGTCACCAACGGCGTGACCACCACAGCACCATCGTGTCGGTCACCAACTCGACGACTGCCGTGCTGAGCGCCACCGCCACCAACGTGGCGCTCACTGTCGTCGGCGACACCCTGCCGAGCGGTTTCACTTGGCCGGGCTGGACCCAGTCCGGCTCGGTCAAGACGCTCACCAACTCCGGCAAGCAGACCTACGAGACCACCAGCCTGGCCGGCGGCCTCATCAAGGCCACCGTGTTGTGCCTGGGTGGCACCTGGACCTCGAC
>JAYUBX010000270.1:0-1654 GCA_043740665.1 Candidatus Neomicrothrix sp. | reverse complement strand
TCGACGATGTCGGTATCGAGGTCATCGAGGTGATCGCAGTCGAGGTCGACCCCGACACCGCGTTGATCGCCCGCCGAGACGGTGCCCTGGTCGACATCGAGCGGGCGCTCGGCCGTCGGATCAAGCGCGAGCTGTCCGACGAGCAGAACGAGTTGCTCGACAACGTCCGGCGCCAGAAGGGCGTGCCCCGCGCTCAGGATTCGCTGCCGGCGCTCGAGGTGCACGTCAAGCGCTACGCCGACGCCGCGCTGGCCAGCCTGGTGGCTGCTGCGGCCGCCGGGGCCGACCTGCTCGAGGGATCGAAGGCGGGCGCCACCACCAAGACCAAGGCTGGCGACCTGGCCACCCAACTGGCGACCGAGCTGGTCGAACCCCTGCGGGACCGCATCGAGCGGTGCTTCCGAGAAGCCGCCGGCGACGAGGAAGACCTCGCCCAGCAACTGCGCTCGTGCTACCGCGAGTGGAAGGGTCAGCGGGTCGACGAGCTGGCGTCCCGGTCGGTGTTGGCGGCGTGCAACCGGGGACTGATCGACGGGCTGGCCAAGGGAACGATGGTGCACTGGGCGGTCGATGACGGCTCGACGCCTTCGCCCGACTGCGACGACAACGCCTTGGCCGGTGATCAGCCCAAGGGAGAGCCGTTCCCCACCGGCCACATCGTGCCGCCGATCTCGACCACGTGTCGGTGCATGGTCGTGCCCAGCTCGGCCTGAAATCCGGTCGCCCGCGCATCCGGCGGGCGGATCTGTCTCCTAGGCTGTCGGATCATGCGAGCACCGACCGACATGTCGCACCGGCGCCGGCGTACCAGTGGCCGCGGTCGCGTCCTCATCATCGTGGCGGCGGTGGTGTTGTTCGTTCTCTTCACCTCGCTGCGGGGGCTGGCCGGCTTCTATACCGACTACCTGTGGTTCGACAACCTGGGCCTGACCCAGGTGTTCACGGGCATCCTGCGGGCCAAGCTGGCCCTCGGGGTGATCTTCACCGTCACCTTCTTCGTCATTTGTCTCGTCAACCTCACCCTGGTCGACCGCTTCGCGCCACCGTTCCGGCCGCCCGGTCCCGAGGACGAGATGCTGACGCGCTACCACGAGTTCGTCGAGCGTCGGCCCTGGTTCGTGCGCAGCATCGTCTCGTTGCTGTTCGGCCTGATCACCGGGGTGGGGGTGTCGAGCGAGTGGAACCAGTGGATCCTGTTCACCCACTCGAAGCCGTTCGGCATCAAAGACGCCACGTTCCACACCGACGTCAGCTTCTTTGTGTTTCGCCTGCCGTTCTACCAAGCGGTCACCCAGTGGCTGTTCGCGTCGCTCATCATCATCTTGCTGATCACGCTGGTGGCCGCTTATCTCAACGGCGGTATCCGGTTGCAGTCGCCGGTACAGCGGGTCACACCGCACGTGAAGGCCCACATCTCGGTGCTGCTGGCCATGCTGGCGCTGGTCAAAGCGGTCGACTACTGGCTGGCCCGTTATTCACTGACCTTCTCGACGCGGGGCGCGGTCAACGGCGCGACCTATACCGATGTGAAGGCCCAGCTACCGGCCCTCAACCTGCTGATGTTCATCGCCCTGCTGTCGTGCGGGTTGTTCATCTACAACATCTTCCGCCGGGGATGGACCCTGCCGGTGGTTGGCGTCGGCCTGTGGGCCCT
>JAYUBX010000269.1:0-9674 GCA_043740665.1 Candidatus Neomicrothrix sp. | reverse complement strand
TTGATGGTGTCGCCATCCCGGCTGACCGACTCGGTGACCGGCGTGAGGGCATAGGGAGCCGACTCGGCCAGCCGGGCTCGCACCGTCTTGGGCACATTCGTCAGCCGGGGCACATCCGCGGTCGAGCCACCGGTCGAGTCGACTCCGATCTCGGACTCGGCCGCCTGCTGGTAAAGCCCCTGCCAGACCTGTTCGACCCGGTAGCGCGGCTGGTCGGCCAGCAGTTCGGCCAGCGCCGCCTGATCGAGGTCATAGAGGGAGGACACTCTCGAAGGTTAGAGGCGCGGGCTAGAGGTCGCGGCGCCACCAGCGATGAGCGAGGTGCTCGACGAACCCCAGGTCGTGATAGAGCCGCATCGCCGGTTCGTTGTCGGATTCGACGTAGAGCATGGCGACCTCGAGCCCCGCGTCGGTTAGCCAGTCGAGCCCGGCCAGCACCAGGGTGCGGCCCAATCCCTGGCCGTGGTTGTCGGGGTCGACGCCGATCACGTAGATCTCACCCAGTGGCGGGTCGTCGTCGGCGTGGATCTGGGTCCAGCAGAACCCGTCGATGCGATGCGATTGGGGGTCGGCGTCGTGGACGAGGAAACCCTCGGCTCGGAACCACGGTTCGCGCTCGCGTTCGGTCAGGTCGCCGAGGGTCCAGCGGCCCTGCTCGGGATGCCAGGCGAAGGCGCGTCGGTTGACATCGAGCCAGGACGCCTCGTCGTGGTCGGGTCGGAAGGGCCGCAGGATCGGCGCCTTTCCTCTGGGTCGGCGGCCCCGTCGATCGTCGGGGATCGGCAGTGAGCGCCTCAGCTGAAGGGTCGTGCGCGTTGGTTCGAACCCGGCCGATCGAACCAACTGGTCAAGGTCTTCGTCGGCCGGTTCGGCCTCGAACGTCAGGGCCGATGTGCCGCCCGATCGCGCCCGTTGGGCGAGGCGCTGCAGCAAACCGAGCAGCTCGTCGGGCGGCGTGGCCGGATCGATCACCTGACTCACCCACGATTCGAGGTCGGGATCGACTCGACCGATTTCGACTGGACCCCGGTCGAATTCGGGCTCCGGTTCGAACGCGAGGTGCCGCACCGGCCGCAGGGTAGCGTCCTCCATCGATCGACCCAGCCCAGCGCTAGCGTGCTGCGGGCATGGGACGCCCGAGAACCGCCGCTGGTCGAGCACGAGAGACCGAGCGTCGGTTGACCGACGAATATCCCGATGCCCACTGCGAGCTCGAGCATCGCAACGCGTTCGAGTTGCTGACCGCCACCATCATGTCGGCTCAGACCACCGACGTGCGGGTGAACCTGGTGACGCCGGGGTTGTTCGCCCGGTTCCCGACGGCGGCCGATCTGGCCGACGCCGACCCATCCGAAGTCGAGGAGCTCATCCGCTCGACCGGTTTCTACAAGAACAAGACCCGGTCGATCCTCGGTATGGCCCGCGGGCTGGTTGACCGGTTCGCCGGCGAGGTGCCCAGTTCGATGGCCGACCTGACGTCGTTGCCGGGGGTCGGCCGCAAGACCGCCAACGTGGTGCGCAGCGTCGACCTGGGCCTGCCGGGCCTACCCGTCGACACCCACGTGGGGCGGCTGTCGCGTCTGCTGGGCCTGACCACCGAGACCGATCCGGTGAAGGTCGAGCTCGAGCTCAACCCGATGGTGCCGGCCGCCGAGCGGGGTCGATTCTCGCTGCTGCTGATCCTGCATGGCCGCCGCGTCTGCATCGCTCGCCGCCCGCAGTGCGATGGATGTGTGTTGAACGACTTCTGCCCATCGTCAAAGGTCTGACGCGGATCGGTGCCCCTGAGTGGGTGTCGGGCTCTACCAAATTCACACCAAGAAATGTGGTGGTGTGACTGGAGTGGTCCGACGAGGTGGGGTTACCATCGGCGCTACCAGGTTCCCGCCACCTGGTACCTGGCGACACAATTGGGATCCGCCGCCCAGTGTCGCCCCGCCGACGCCCCTTCGGGGGCGTCGGCCCTTTTTCCCCCAGTTACTGACCGAGTCGTCGTCAGCGCAGTGCGGCCACGATCCTCGCGAGACGGCGGTTGGCGTTGCGCAGGGTGCGTTCGACCTCGAACAGGTCTGACGCGGTGGCATCGTCACCCATGGCGCTGCGCTGCTCGGCCGTCGCAGTGATGCGATCGGTGATGTCGTCGAGGGACGTGGCCAGGGACAGGAGGCGAGCGCGTTCGTCGTTCACCCGTTCTGTCTAGCCCGCGGCTTGTACCGTTCGCGTCGACGGACGGGGGGCCAATCGGTGAGGGCGGCCGACTGGGCGGCCACTACCGTTGGGATCCTTATGGGCTGTCGTCTCGATCACACGTTTCTCGCCGCCTCGGACGACCGACGGTGTTGAACCGGCTCGACCTACGCGGGGTGCCAGCCGACGAGCTGGCGACCCGCCTGCCTCGACCGTCGGTCGGCGGCGACGAGCCCGTCGCCGCCGTGCAGGCGATCCTGGCCGACGTTCGCCAGCGCGGCGACGCGGCCGTGCGCGACTACACCGAGCGCTTCGACGGCGTGACGCTCGACCAGCTGCGGGTCACCCCCGATGCGATCGCGCTGGCCTGGACCGACGCGCCCGTTGCGTTGCGATCGGCACTCGGGGCGGCCCGTGACTCGGTCGAGGCGTTTCACGTCGATCAGCTCCGCGGCGACCACACCTACGAGCGCGAGGGCATCACTGTGCGAGGCCGCCAGGTGCCGGTCGATCGGGCCGGCCTCTACGTGCCGGGAGGCCGCGGCTCGTATCCATCGTCGGTGCTCATGACGGCCGTGCCGGCGCGAGTGGCCGGCGTGCCTGAGATCGTGCTGTGCGTGCCGCCCGATCGTACGACCGGAGCGATCGCGCCGTCGACGCTGGCCGCCGCGGCCGTCGCCGGTGTCGACGAGGTCTACGCCATCGGCGGCGCTCAGGCGATCGGAGCCATGGCCTACGGCACCGCGACGATCCGACCGGTCGACGTCATCGCCGGGCCCGGCAACATCTATGTCGCCATCGCCAAGCGCGAGGTCGCCGGCCAGGTCGGCGTGCCGTCGGCTTTCGCGGGGCCGTCCGAGATCGTGGTCATCGCCGACGAGACGACGCCGCCCGCCTTTGCCGCCATCGACGTGATGGTGCAGGCCGAGCACGGACCCGACGGTCTGGCCTGGCTGATCACCTGGTCGGCCGAGGCGGCCGACGCCATCGACGCCGAGCTCGACCGGCTGGTGGCCATCGCCCCGAGGCGAGCCGAGATCGAAGGCAACTTCGCTCGGGGCGGGCACCTGGCTCTGGTCGACAGTCCCGCGGCGGCGGTGGCCGTCGCCAACCTGATCGCGCCGGAGCACCTGCAGCTGATGAACGCCGAACCCGAGGCCCTGGTGCCGCTGGTCCGCCACGCCGGCGCGGTCTTCTGTGGTCCGTTGGCACCGGCGTCGATCGGTGACTACATCGCCGGCCCCAGCCATGTGCTGCCCACGTTCGGGTCGGCCCGCTACGGCAGTGCCCTCACCGTCGACGACTTCTTGAAGCAGGTGCACATCGTCACGGTCAGTCGACCGGCCTTCCAACGGGTGGCGCCGTTCGTCGAGACGCTCGCCACCACCGAAGGGTTCGAGGCTCACGCCGACTCGATTCGGTTGCGGTTGGCCGCGCTCGACCAGGCCACCCCCGAGACCGACGGATGATCCGCCCCCGTGACGACGTCGGCCTCATGCCCGGCTACCACTCGCCTCAGGTCGATGTGGCCGTGCGTCTCAACACCAACGAGTCGCCCGTGCCGCCGCCCGAGGCGTGGCGCATCGCCTACGGCGAAGCGGTGGCCGCCATCGACTGGCACCGCTACCCCGATCGGTCGGCCCGCGACCTGCGCGTGGCCATCGCCGCGCTGCATGACGTCGATCCGGGCCGGGTCTTCGTGGCCAACGGGTCGAACGAGGTGCTGCAGACCTTGCTGCTGACCTATGGCGGTCCGGGTCGCACCGCGGCCATGTGGGAGCCCACCTATGCCCTGCACGCGCACATCAGTCGGCTGACCGGCACGACCGTCGTGCAGGGTGAGCGGGCGCCCGACCTGTCGACTGACCTGGCCGAGGTTCGGCGGGTGTTCGCCGAGTTCAACCCCTCGATCGCCTTTCTCTGCTCCCCCAACAACCCCACCGGCATGGTCGACGACGAAGCGGTCGTCCGTGAGGTGCTCGCGCTCACCCGCGCCGCCGACGCCCTGTTGGTGGTCGACGAGGCCTATGGCCAGTTCGCTCCGTGGTCGGCTCTGGGCTTGGTCGACGACGACGTGCCGCTCGTCGTCACCCGCACGTTCTCGAAGACGTGGTCAATGGCGGCGGCCCGGCTGGGCTATCTGATCGGTCCGGCAGCCGTGGTGGCCGAGCTCGAGAAGGTCGTGTTGCCCTATCACCTCGACGTGGCCAAGCAGCTGGCTGGCACTCTGGCGCTCGACTACGTCGACGAGATGAACGAGCGGGTCGCTCGGCTGGTCGAGGAGCGCGGCCGGATGGTGGCGCGCCTGGCCGACCTGCCGGTGCACTGCTGGCCGAGCGGCGCCAACTTCATCCTGTTCCGACCGCATGATGTCGACGGCGGCGAGGTCTGGCAGGCCCTGCTCGATCGCTCGATCCTGATCCGCAACTTCTCGACCATGGCGCGTCTCGAAGGCTGTCTGCGGGTTACCGTCGGCACGCCGGACGAGGATGACGCCTTCCTCGACGCCCTGACGGAGATCCTGACATGAGTGCGCCTGCCCAGAACTTCTCCCCGATTTCCGAGCCGACCGGGTCGGCTGAGCTGACGGTTCGGGCCGCCACGGTGGCCCGAACCACCAACGAGACCGACATCGCCATCGAGCTCGTGCTCGACGGCAGTGGTCGGGTCGAGGTCGCCACCGGACTTCCGTTCTTCGACCACATGCTCAGCCAGCTCGGTCGCCACGGCGGTTTCGACCTGGTCGTTCGGGCCGAAGGCGACCTCGAGATCGACGCCCACCACACCGTCGAGGACGTCGGCATCGCCCTCGGCGAGGTGTTCCGCACCGCGCTGGGCGACAAGGCCGGCATCCGCCGCTTCGCCTCGAACCGGGTGCCGCTCGACGAAGCCCTGATCGATGTGGCCCTCGACCTGTCGGGCCGGCCGTACATCGTCTACGAGGTTGACTTTCCCGGCGAGAAGATCCTGGGTGACCCGCCGTTCGATCCGCAACTGGTCGAGGAGTTCTGGCGGGCCTTCGTGGTGGCGTCGGCCATCACCCTGCACATCACGCTGGTGCGCGGCAAGAACACGCACCACATCATCGAGGCCACCTTCAAGGCGGTCGCCCGTTCGCTGCGCGACGCCGTGCGGGTCGAAGGCGCCGGCATCCCGTCGACCAAGGGAACCCTGTGACGCTCATTGCGGTGCTCGACTATGGCATCGGCAACCTGCGCTCGGCCCAGAAGGCCCTCCTGCACGTCGGCGCCGATGCTCGCCTGACCGCCGACCCGGGGCTCATCCGTGACGCCGACGGGGTCGTGTTGCCCGGTGTGGGCTCGTTCGGGCGCTGCATGGAAGAGCTGCGACGCTCGGGGCTCGATGAGCTCTCCCTCGCGGCGATCGACGCCGATCGACCGTTCCTCGGCATCTGCGTCGGTATGCAGATGCTCTATGGCGGGTCGGACGAGTCGCCCGATGTGGCCGGCCTGGGGGTGCTCCCCGGACGGGTGCGGTTGCTGAGCGACGAGGTCAAGCGCCCCCAGATGCAGTGGAACGTGCTGACCGAACGAGACCGGCCCGAAGCCGGTCCGTCGGTCATGTTGGCCGGCATGGACACGCCCGCCTGGGTCTACTTCGTTCACTCGTACTCGGCCGATGTCACCAACGACGTGGTGGCGACGTGCGACTACGGCCGACCGGTCACCGCCGCCGTCGAGCGCGGGCGGCTGTGGGCCACCCAGTTCCACCCGGAGAAATCGGCGGCCAACGGGCTGCGCCTGCTCACCAACTTCGTCGAGCTGGCGGCCGGCGCTAGCGAGCCGGCCTCGGCCGCCGGTTCGAGTTCGGCCTCGGCCTGATGGATCTCTATCCGGCCATCGATCTGCGCGATGGCCGGTGCGTGCGGCTCTACCAGGGCGACTACGGGCGCGAGACGGTCTACGGCGATGACCCTGTCGCCCAGGCCCTAGCCTTCGAAGCCGACGGCGCGGCGTGGATCCACGTCGTCGATCTCGACGCGGCCCGCACCGGCGATCCCCTTAATCGACCGATCGTCGCCGCCATCGCCGCCGCGGTATCGGTGCCGGTGCAGACAGGTGGTGGCGTACGTGACGAGGCGGCCGCCGACGCGCTCATCGACGTCGGCGTCAGCCGGGTGGTGCTGGGCACGGCTGCCCTCGAGCAGCCCGAGTTGGTGCGGCGGCTCGCGGCGCGCATGCCGGTCGCGGTGGGGCTCGACGCGCACGGCCGCGACGTCGCTGTGCGCGGATGGGAACAGAAATCGGGCCGCGATCTGATCGACGTCGCCCGTTCGTTCGCTGACGCGGGCGTGGCCGCCCTGGTCGTCACCGAGATCGGGCGCGACGGCACCCTCGAAGGACCCGATCTCGAGGGCCTGGCCGCGGTGCTGGGGGCGAGTGATGTCGACCTGATCGCCTCGGGCGGCGTGGGGTCGCTCGACGACCTGGCCGCCCTGGCGGGGCTCGAGGTCGACGGCCGCCACCTGGCCGGGGCGATCGTCGGCCGCGCCCTCTACGAGGGCAGCTTCACCCTCACCGAGGCTCACGTGCGGTTGGCTGACCGTCAGGCCTGACCGCAGACCAGGGCGCGTGACCTGCCCGGGAACCATGCTCGGGTCACGGTAGGGTCGACCGTCGTGCGCGCCATCCGAGTGATCCCCTGTCTCGACGTCGATGCCGGTCGGGTGGTCAAGGGCGTGAACTTCGTCGATCTCCGCGATGCCGGCGATCCCGTCGAACTGGCCGCCCGCTACGACGCCGAAGGGGCCGACGAGCTGATCTTCCTCGACATCACTGCGTCGAGCGACGACCGCGACACCATCGTCGATGTCGCGCGTCGCACCGCCGAGCAGATCTTCATCCCGTTCACCATCGGCGGCGGCATCCGTACCGTCGAGGACGCCCGTCGCTTGTTGCGGGCCGGGGCCGACAAGGTCTCGGTGAACACCGCGGCGGTCGAGCGTCCCGATCTGATCGCCGATCTCTCGAACGAGTTCGGCGTGCAGTGCGTGGTCGTCGCCATCGACGCCCGGCGCTGCCCGCCCGAGAGCGATGCCCCGACCAAGAGCGGCTACGAGGTCTTTACTCACGGGGGCCGCACCCCGACCGGCATGGACGCGGTCTGGTGGGCCATGAAGGCCGAACGGCTCGGCGCCGGCGAGATCCTGCTCACCTCGATGGACCGCGACGGCACGCGTGACGGCTTCGACCTACGGCTGACCCGAGCGGTGGCCGACGCCGTCGGCATCCCGGTGATCGCCAGTGGCGGCGTCGGCTCCCTCGATCATCTGGTCGACGGCGTGACCGAAGGCGGCGCCGACGCGGTGCTGGCGGCATCGATCTTCCACTTCGGCGAGTGCACCATCGGCGAGGCCAAGGCCTATCTCGCCGGGCACGGCGTGCTCACTCGTCCCGCCTGAGCGCCGGATCGGCGTACGGTCGCGCACCGTCGAAGTATGGAGGACGGCTGACCAGGGGAGTACACATGGATGTTCGACGAGTGGTGACCGGGCACGACGGCACCGGCCAGGCGATCTTCGTGAGTGACGATCGGGTCGCTCCGGTGACGTTGGCCCTGCTGCCGGGCAGCGAGTTCCATCAGATGTGGGGATCCGACTCGACCTGTTCGTTCCCCGATGACGGCGCCCGGCCCGTGGCATTGGCCTACTTCCCACCGGTCGACGGATTTCGCTTCGGGCTGTTCACGATCCCGCCCGACGGTGGCGCGGGAGCCCCGCCCGATCTCGACTTCGAGGCGGCCCTCGCCGAGTTCGACCAGAAGCTGCCGGGCATGGCCGAACACCTCGAACCGGCCGAGCCGGGTATGCACACGACCGCCTCGATCGACTACGGCGTGGTGGTGTCGGGTCAGGCCATCCTCGAGCTCGATGACGGCGCGAAGCTGGCATTGAACCCGGGCGACACCTACGTGCAGAACGGCACCCGCCATCGTTGGTCGAACACCGGCGACGTGCCGGCGGTGCTCGCCGTGGTGCTCATCGGCGCGAACCACACCGAGGTCGGCTGACTCCAGCTACCGACTCCAGCGGACGATCGGTCAGGGAACTTCGAGGCCCCTGACGAAGTCCACGAGAAGGGCAGTGACCCGGTCGGTGCGGCCGGCGCAGTAGTGGTCGGCGCCGGCGATGACCTCGATCGAGGTGTTCACCCAGTCGGCGGTGGCCTCCCGTGCCGAATCGGGAGGTCGAAACTCGTCGTGTTCGGGCACGGCCAACCGCTTGGGTCGCGGATCGTGGGCCGCCGCCATGGCGTCGACCCGCACGATGCGGATCGGCGGCGCGATCAGGAACCATCCCGCCAGTCGGGGATCGACGACGGTGAGGGCCACGTCGGCCCCGAACGACCAACCGCCGATGATCAGTGGCAGATCGGCTGCACGCCGGCTGAGCTCGTCGATGCCCGCCACGATGTCGAGCTGTTCGTCGACACCGTTGCCGTGGCTGCCGCCGGATCCGCCGATGCCGCGGAAGTTGAAGCGCACGACGGCGATGCCGTGGACCGGCAGGGTGCGGAACAGCTCGCTGGTGACCAGCGAGCGCATCGACCCGCCGTGCAGCGGGTGGGGATGGGTGAGCAGGGCGGCCGCATGGGCGTCGTCGGGCACGTTGGCCTCGGCCTCGAGGGTGATCCCGTCGGCGGTGGTCAGCAGGAAGGAATGCACCGGGGCGGTGTCGTCGGCCATGGGCCCAGACAGTACCGTCGCGCCGTGCCCTCCGACGACGCCCCCGACCCGACCCCGACCCCGACCCCGACCGCCCCGGTCCCCGCGGCTGCGCCGGCAGGGGATACCCCGAGCGGCCAGCCCGGCGACACGTTGGCTGATCGGCTCTCGGGCCGACCTGGGTCGGACAAGCTGCCGATCAAGATGATGTCGGATCGCATCCTGGTGCAGCTCGGTGGGGCCGAGGGTGAGCGTCGCAGCATGGGCGGCATCCTGATTCCGGCCACCGCCCAGATGGGCAAGCGCCTGGCCTGGGCCGAGATCGTGGCCATCGGCCCGAACGTGCGCCAGATGGAACCCGGCGACCATGTGCTGTTCAACCCCGAGGACCGGTACGAGGTCGAGGTGCGGGGCGAGGACTATGTGATCCTTCGCGAGCGCGACGTGCATGCGGTGGCCGCCAGTCGCCTGGCCGAAGGATCGACCGGCCTCTACCTGTAGCACGACCGACGCGCCGGTAGCCTCGTTTGGATGAGTCAGCAGGACGACCGCCGGGGCGCGTTGATCGGCCTCGGTTGCGCGCTGGTGCTGTTCGTCGGGTTCGTCGGCTATCTGACCAAATCGATCCTGCCCATCGCGGTCGGGACGATGGTGGTCGTGGCGATCGGTGCACTGGCCTTCTGGTTGTGGGATCGACCCGAACGGGCACCCGGGCTCGACCGGTTGCCCCCAGAGGAACAGGCCCGGCGTCGCGAGGTCGGCCGCATCCTGAAGCAAGTGGTCGCTCCGGTATCGCAAGAGGA
>JAYUBX010000268.1:0-2897 GCA_043740665.1 Candidatus Neomicrothrix sp. | reverse complement strand
CTGCGAAGAACCATGGCACCGCCATCAGCAGGCCGACCCCGATCGCCGCGCCCCCCCAGCGCACCAAGCGGACCTCAGGAAGCGATCGCAACTCGCGGGGCAGCGGACGTACCTCGTCGGCGGCCTGCCAGGTCGATGCGGTATCGGTCTCGACTCGGGTGGCACCGATCTTGCGAGCCAGCAGGCAGACCACGATCACGAAGGCGAAGATCGGGTCGACCAGCTCGGGATCGCGTGGATAGTTCCAGAGGATCCCCTGCTCGAGCAGTCCCAGGGCGATGGCCGCGCCGGTGATGGTCGCCAGCTCGGTGAGCTTGCCCAGCATCAGGGCGGCCAGTGCACTCAACAGCACGGTCAATCCGAGGTCGGCGAACACCGGCAGCCCCAGGATGCCGGCACGCAGAAAGACGCCGATGAACGACAGGGTGGCGGCGACCGCCCACACGATGGTCTGCAACCGTTTGACCGGCACACCCAACAACGCGGCGCGGTCGGCGCGTTCGGCACTGGCCCGGATGGCGATGCCGATGCTGGTCGATCGCAGCATGACCCCCACGGCGATGAGCGCCAGCGGCGCCACGATCAGGGCGACGAGGTGATCGGCCGAGAAGATCACCGGATGGATCTCGAAGCGCACGGTGAACGGCACATGGATCTGCTTGGTCGCGGTGCCGGCATGCCAGATGGCCGGGATGAACAGCGCGCCGGCGGCCAGCAACTGGGCCAGTCCGATGGTGGCGACGGTGAGGATCAGCCGGGGGGCTTGGAAGAACCGTCGGATGATGGCCAACTCGACCACGCTGCCGAGTACGACGGCGGCGACCAGCCCCAACGTCACCGCCAGGAAATAGTTGAGCCCGCCGTAGATCACGAGACACACGACCAGCACCGTCGGCGCCGCGCCGAGTTGGCTCTGGGCGAAGTTCAGGATCTGGTTGGCCCGGTAGATCAGCGCCATGCCCACGGCGACGAGGGCGCCCAGTAGGCCGAGGATGAGTCCCTGGAACGCCATGCCCGCCGGCAGCGGAAAGAACACCAGCTGGACGACGAGGATCGCCAGTCCGGGCGCGACCACCTCGGTGACGGCGCGAACCCGAGGCGAGCCGATCAATGCAGCCACGTGGTGTTGGTTCCCCCTGCGTCACATCCGGCCCCCCGGCCGGGTGTGCCCGCGCACTCTATTGCATACGCCGTGCAAGGTGTGGCCGACGTCACGTCGCCTGATCCGCGGAGCGGCCCACGGGAGGGCGACCGGTAGGGTCCCAGCCATGAAGGTTGATGGAGGACTCGGGGGATCACTCGCAGGGGTCGGCGCCGCCGCGCAGGACGCGGAAGCGGCCGGCTACGACGGGGTGTGGACCGCCGAGACGGCCCACGATCCGTTCTTCCCGTTGCTGCTCGCGGCCGAGCACACGCAGACCATCGAGCTGGGCACCGGCATCGCCGTGGCCTTTGCTCGCAATCCGATGAACCTGGCCAACATCGCCCACGACCTCCAGGCGTATTCGAAGGGCCGTTTCATCCTCGGGCTCGGCAGCCAGATCAAGCCTCACATCACCAAGCGGTTCAGCATGGAGTGGTCGCACCCGGCGGCCCGCATGCGCGAGATGATCCTGGCGATCCGGGCCATCTGGGACTGCTGGAACAACGAGACCAAGCTCGACTTCCACGGCGAGTTCTACACGCACACGTTGATGACGCCGTTCTTCAACCCTGGCCCGAACTCATTCGGCACCGCCAAGATCTTCCTCGCGGGCGTGGGCGAGCTGATGACCGAGGTTGCCGGCGAAACGTGCGACGGCTTCCTGTGCCACGGCTTCACCACCGAGCGCTACCTGCGTGAGGTCACCGTCCCCGCGCTCGAACGAGGGCTCGACAAGTCGGACCGCACGCTGGCCGACATCGAGATCTCGGGTCCTGCCTTCGTCGTCACGGGTGCCAACGAGGAAGAGATGACCGCGTCGATCCAAGGGGTTCGCCAGCAGATCGCGTTCTACGGATCAACCCCGGCCTACCGCGGTGTGCTCGAGCTGCACGGTTGGGGCGACCTGCAGACCGAGCTCAACGCGCTGTCGAAGCAGGGCGAATGGGTGACCATGGGCGAGCTCATCGACGACGAGATCCTGAACGCCTTCGCCGTCGTGGCCGAACCCGAGCAACTCGGCCCCGAGCTGCACGCCCGCTACGGCGACGTCGTCGATCGCATCAGCTTCTACGCCCCCTACAAATCCGACCCCGAGCGCTGGGACGCCGTGCTGGCCAGCCTCAAGGGCTGAACCCCCGCCGCTACCGGTCGATCCGACTACACGCCCAGCTCGCGGGCCAAGTCTTGCGGATCGGCCACGATGGCCACCGCCATCGCCGCCTCGAGCTCGGCGCGGGAGCCGTAGCCCCACAGCACCCCGATGCAGCCAATACCTGCCTCCCGGGCCCCGAGCACGTCGTGCTCGCGATCGCCGACCATCACCACGTCAGGTCTGGCGGAGACTCGGAGCTGAGCGAGGGTGTGCCGGATGATGTCGCCCTTGTGTCGCCGGGACCCGTCCGGCTCGGCGCCACCCACGACGGTGAACCACCGCCTGAGGTCGAAGTGGTCGACGATCCGCTCGGCCAGGAAGTCGGGCTTGGAGGTCGCCACAGCCATGGTCATCCCGGCGTCGTTGCCGCGTTGCAGCACGTCGACGATGCCGGGCAGCAATTCGTTCTGGTAGATGCCCTCGTCGGTCATGTAGGAGCGGTACGTCCGCCCGGCCCGGTCGAGCTCGTCACCTTCGAGTCCCCACGTCGACGCCGCCCAGTCCTGGAACGGGGGCCCGATCAGCGAGCGAAGGGTCGAGCGGTCGGTCACCTCGATGCCCACTTCGGCCAGGGCGACCTGCGCACCGCGGGTGATGCCT
>JAYUBX010000267.1:0-14173 GCA_043740665.1 Candidatus Neomicrothrix sp. | reverse complement strand
GCAACGTCCGCTCATCCATCGAGTGGTGCTGCGCGATCCTTCGGTGATCGGCGCCAACCTGGCCACGCTCGGTGCCTCGATCGGCATGATCGGCCTGTGGCGCCGGCCCCGTGGTCGTCGGCTTGGGACTGTCGGCCGCCGACGGTGACCGGTGTCTCGAACGACAACACCGCCCTCGGCGGCCAGGCCTACGTCCGTGCCGTGCAGACCCTGAGCAACGACCTTCGACGGTCGTTCGAAACGGCGACCCACGCCAGCACCGTCCAGGGTTTCGCCTCGACCATGCGCCTGACCGCGATCGCCTTGGCAGTGCTGACCGTCGCCAGCGCGGCGTTGCTGGCTTCGGGCTGGGCGGACCGCAGGTCCTAGCCTGGCTCGATGCAGCCGCGCACCGCCGTCGTCACCGGAGCCAGTTCGGGTATCGGTGCCGCCACCGCTCGTCACCTGGCCGAGGCCGGATTCGATGTGGTCATCGGAGCCCGCCGACTCGACCGGCTGCGACAGGTGGCCGACCGGATTGACGGCTCGGTTCGGGCTCTCGAACTCGACGTGACCGACGACGAATCGGTGGCCCGGTTCTGCGCCGAGGTGCCGACCTGCTCGGTGTTGGTCAACAACGCGGGTGGCGCGCTGGGGCTCGCCCCCATCGAACAGGCCGATCTGGCGCAGTGGCAGACCATGTACGACACCAACGTGCTGGGCACGCTGCGCATGACCCGATCCCTGCTGCCTCGCTTGGTCGACTCGGGGGACGGCCACATCATCGTGGTTGGTTCGATCGCCGCCTATGAGCCCTACCCGGGCGGCGCCGGCTACAACGCAGCCAAGTTCGCCGAGCGGGCCGTCGCGTCGGTGCTGCGCCAAGAGCTGCTGGGCCGCCCGGTGCGGGTCACCGAGGTCGACCCGGGCATGGTCGAGACCGACTTCAGCCTGGTGCGGTTCGGCGGCGATGCCGAGCGGGCCGCTCAGGTCTACGAGGGCGTCACGCCGTTGACCCCCGACGACGTGGCCGAGTGCATCACCTTCGCCGCCACCCGCCCCAGCCACGTCAACATCGACACCATGGTCGTCCTGGCCCGCGATCAGGCCGGTGCTCGCCAGGTGCACCGGCGCCCGGCGCCCGACACCTGACTACACGACGTAACGGCGCCGGACCGACTCAAGCCGATCGATCACCGCCAGGTACCACTGGCGGGAAAGCCCGGGGCGCTGCACCAGCGACTTCGAGTCAGCGTGCTCGAGCAGCACGTCACCGTCAGCTGTGACGGCCGCGATGCGATCTCGTCGGCCCCAGCGGTGCGGACACAGCGTGAAGCTCGACACGGTCGACCACGGCAGCACGCTGGTAGAGATCAAGCGATGGATCTTCACCCCTCGGACATCAAGACGGGTCGAACGCCCAAAGGACAAGAGCCCTCCGCCGGCGGGCGCGACCATCCACAGCACCCCGATGCCGGCCACGGCCAGCGAGGCCCGGCGCAGCCCGTCGACGGCCACGAATCCACGACGGCCGCCGCCATCAACTCGATCGTCAGGGCACCGGCGCCATGGGGACGCAGGACGACGTCTCGGCTCGGATCAGGCAGCGCCGGTACCCGAGATCGACGAGCCCGGCTCTCGCGCCTGGCGATCAGCGCGGCGTGGTCCTCGGCGTTGTTCCCCGACGCCACGACCGCGTCTCAGATATCGAGCAGGGCATCGAGCCCGACGGTCACGCCGGGGGCGGCGGCGATGCGCTTCACGGCCAAGACCACGCCTGGCATGAACGACGACCGGTCATACGAATCGTGCCGGATGGTGAGCGTCTGGCCCGTGGTGCCGAGCAGCACTTCCTGGTGGGCGACCAACCCTCGTAGCCGGACCGAGTGGATCGGGATACCGGCCACACCCTGCGCTCCCCGTGCCCCGGCCACCGTGAAGTCGGTGGTGGGGTCAGCGGCCCACTGCGACGATGCTTCGCCCATGCGTTGCGCCGTCGCGATGGCGGTGCCCGACGGCGCATCGATCTTCTGGTCGTGGTGCAGTTCAATGATCTCGGCCGTGTCGAAATAGGGCGCCGCAATCTCGGCGAACCGCATCATGAGCACCGCGCCGATGGCGAAGTTGGGAGCGATGACACAGTTGCTGCGGGTGAAGACCGAGGCGAACCGATCGAGGTCGTCCGGGGTGAACCCGCTGGTGCCCACGACGGCGTGGATGCCGTGGTCGGCCAACCAGTCCAGGTTGGCGCGGGAAGCATCGAGCTGGGTGAAGTCGACGGCGACGTCGACGCCGGCAGCCACCATTGCTTCGCCGTCGGCAGCCATCTGTAGCGGCACGTCGAGGCCGATCACCTGACGCAGGTCGAGCCCGGCGTGAAAGGGATCGACGGCGGCCGCCAACTCGAGTTCGGGATCGTCCACGACCGCCCGGCACACCGTGGCGCCCATGCGGCCGCCTGCGCCGAAAACTCCGACCCGGATCATCGTCCAGACCCTAGCTAGCTGGCGGCGCGGGCGGCGGATCGCTCGACGGTGGCGATCACGACCGGGTCGTCCTCGCCGAACGGTCCCACGATCGACAGCACGCTGGGAGCGGCGAAGATCTGACGCACGACCCGCTGCACATCGTCGATGGTGACGGCCCGCATGCGAGCCAGGTGATCGTCGACGGCGATGATCTCGTCCCGGGTGATGAGGCCGGAACCGAGACGAGCCATCCGGCTGCCGCTGTCCTCGAGCCCGAGCAGGGTCGCACCCTCGAGGTAGCCACGGGCCACGGCATGTTCGTCATCGGTGATGCCCGAGGCCAGCAGCTCGTCGAGCACGTCGCCGATCACCTGGAGCAGCTCATCGAGTCGATTCGGCGCGGTGCCGGCGTAGAGGCTGAACGCACCGGCACCGGTATACGACGACGGTGATGAATACACCGTGTAGGCCAGCCCGCGTTCTTCGCGGACCTCTTGGAACAGTCGGCTGGACATGCCTCCGCCGAGCACGTGATTAGCCACCATCAGGGCGTAGCGATCGGGATCGTTGCTGGCCAGACCACGCCACGCCATGGCCACGTGAACCTGCTCGGTCGACCGGTGCACGACCGAGAGCGGCACGACCTCGGTCGACGGCGCCACGCGGGTCGGCCGCACACCCGGCTCACTGCCTTCGAGGCATCGCTCGACCCGGGCCACGACCTCGTCGTGGTGCAGATCACCGGCGGCAGCCACGACCAGGTTGGCGGGCCGGTACCACTCGGCGTGAAACGAGGCGATCTGATCGCGAGCCATGCCCACGATGCTGTCTTCGGATCCGAGCGTCTCGGCGCCGAGCGGATGGCCGGGAAACAGGCCCTCCATCAGTCGGGTGTGCACGACGTCGTCGGGGGTGTCCTCATTCATGAGGATCTCCTCGAGGATCACCTCGCGTTCGGCATCGATCTCGTGGGATCGGAACGCCGGCGCCCCGACCACATCGGTGAGCAGGTCGAGACCGAAGACCAGATCGGCCACCGGCAGACGCGTGTAGTAGCCCGTGTGCTCGCGAGCGGTGAAGGCGTTCATCTCGCCGCCGACGGCGTCGACCGCCACCGCGATCTCGCGGGCGCTGCGCTCGGCCGTGCCCTTGAACAGCAGATGTTCGAGAAAATGCGAGGCGCCGGCCAGTTCGGGCGACTCGTCACGCGAGCCGACTCCGGCCCAGAAACCGATCGTGACCGATCGAGCCTCGGGCATCCGCTCGGTGACGATGCGCAGCCCCGAGGCCAGGGTGGTCAGCTCGATGCCGACCTCCGGGCCCGGCACCGATGCGGGACGCGACCCGGCCGTGGACGGCGATGACCCGCCGTCGGCCGAAGCCGAAGACGGGTCGCCAACACGATTCGAAGGGGACATGCGTCAGCGGCGTCGGCCGCGGTCGCCACCTCGGCCACCACCACCGCCGCCACCACTGCGTCCGCCACCCCGACCGCCGCGGCCACCCGCACCGCCACCACCGGAACCGGCGGGGGCCTCGGGACCGAGGTCACCGAACTCGGTGCGGACCTCGTCGTCGAAAGCATCCTCGAACGAGACGTACTCACGGTCGCCGCTGGCTTCCGCTTCGGCCGGGGCATCGTCACGGGGACGCTCGGATTTCTCCGACCGAGCAGGGCGCTCGGACCGCTCGGGGCGGTCACCGCGGCTGCCACCGTTGCTCGAGCTGCGCTCGCCGCCACCGTCACTGGCTGGGGCATCACCGGCCGGGCGCAGCGAAACCTTGCCACCCGGGTCGACGTCCTCGACGACGACCTCGATCTCGTCACCCAGGTCGAGCACGTCCTCGACCTTGTCGATGCGCTTGCCGCCACCGAGCTTCGAGATGTGCAGCAGGCCGTCACGACCCGGCAGGATGTTGACGAAGGCGCCGAACTTGGTGATGTTGACGACCTTGCCCATGTAGGTCTGGCCGACCTCGGCCGTGGGCGGGTTCAGGATCAGGCGGATCTGGCGCTCGGCCTCGGCCACCTTCTCGCTGTCGGTCGAGCCGATGCTGACCCGACCCACGCTGCCGTCGTCGTCGACGGAGATGTCGGCGCCGGTCTCCTGCTGGATGGCGTTGATGACCTTGCCCTTGGGCCCGATGACCTCGCCGATCTTGTCCATCGGGATCTCGAAGCTGACGATCTTCGGGGCGGTCTTACCGACCTCGTCACGAGGCTCCGAGATGGCTTCGTTCATGACGGCCAGGATCGCCAGGCGGGCCTCCTTGGCCTGCTGCAGGGCCTGAGCCAGCACGTCGGCCGGGATGCCCTCGATCTTGGTGTCGAGCTGCAGGGCGGTGACGAACTCGGCGGTGCCGGCGACCTTGAAGTCCATGTCGCCGAAGGCGTCTTCGGCACCGAGGATGTCGGTGAGGGTCGTGTACTTGCCCTCGGCGTAGACCAGGCCCATGGCGATGCCGGCGACGGCGGCCCGCAGGGGCACGCCCGCTTCCATCATCGAGAGCGACGAACCGCAGACCGAACCCATCGAGGTGGAGCCGTTAGACGACAGCACGTCGGAGACGGTGCGGATCGTGTAGGCGAACTCGTCCTTGGTGGGCAGCACCGGCACGAGGGCCCGCTCGGCCAGCATGCCGTGACCGATCTCGCGGCGCTTCGGGCCTCGCATGAAGCCGGTCTCACCGGTCGAGTAGGGCGGGAAGTTGTAGTGGTGCATGTAGCGCTTGCGGTCGACGACGCCGAGCGTGTCGAGCATCTGCTCCATGCGGGGCATGCCCAGCGTGGTGACGTTCAGCACCTGGGTCTCGCCCCGCTGGAACAGGCCGGATCCGTGCACCGAGGGGAGCACGCCGACCTCGGCCGACAGCGCCCGGATGTCGGCCACACCCCGACCGTCGATGCGCAGGCCTTCGTTGACGATGCGGCTACGCACGATCGACTTGGTGAGCGAGCGGAAGGCAGCCTTGATCTGCTTCTCGGCGTCGCTCAGGTTCTCGAAGCGGGGCAGCAGCTCGGCGACGATGCCGGCACGGGCCTCGGCCTCGGCGGCCAGGCGCTCGACCTTGTCGGAGATCGACTCGGCGGCAGTGACGACGTGGGTGCCGACCTCGGCCACGGCTTCGTAGACCTCGGGGCTGTAGTCGGCCTGGACCGAGAAGTCCATGGTGGGCTTGCGCCCGCCGGTGGCCTCGATGAGCTCGAGCTGGTCCTTGATCGAGTCGCGGATCCAGGTCTTGGCCGCTTCGAGGCCCTGGGCGATGACCTCTTCGGTCACCTTGGGGGCGCCGGCCTCGAAGGCCGGCCACGACGCTTCGGTGCCGCCGGCCTCGACCATCGAGATGGCGACGTCGTCGTTGTCGAGCAGGCGACCGGCGACGACGAGCTCGAAGGTGGAAGCCTCGCCCTCTTCGTAGGTCGGGAAGGGGATCCACTCGCCGGCGGTGGTGAAGGCGACCCGGACGGCGCCGATGGGGCCGTCGAACGGGATGCCCGACAGGCTCAGGGCGGCGGATGCGCCGTTGATGGCGACCACGTCGTGGGGGTTCTGCAGGTCGGCGGCGACGATGGTGCCCACGACGTGGACCTCGTTGCGGAAACCGGCGGGGAAGCAGGGACGCAGCGGACGATCGATGAGGCGACAGGTCAGGATGGCTTGGTCGCTCGACTTGCCCTCACGGCGGAAGAACGAGCCGGGGATCTTGCCGGCGGCGTACATGCGCTCTTCGATGTCGACGGTGAGCGGAAAGAAGTCGGCGCCTTCACGGGCCGAGTTGGCGGCGGTGGCGGTGACAAGCACGACCGTGTCGCCGAGGCGCACGGTGACGGCGCCACCGGCCTGACCGGCCAGCTTGCCGGTCTCGAAGGTCAGGGTCTTCTCGGGGGCGCCGGTGACGACGCGGGTCACGGAATGGGATTCCGTCATGGAACTATCTCCTCTGGAGCCACGATGGCTCTCATCGAATGGCGACCGAGCGGCGCCAGTTCCCAGTGGTGAAGGGCGGAGCGGGTTCGGCACCCGGGATGGGTCCGAACTCCGTCCCTCGCCACTGGCAGCTGACGGGCACGCCGGTCTGGGGTGGGTGGGCGACGACCGATCGGTCGCCGCCCGGATAGGCCGACGGCGACCAAGCGGTCGCCGTCAGGGTGAAACATGGTTCAGCGGCGCAAGCCCAGCTTGGCGATGATCGCCCGGTAGCGCTCGACGTCGTTCTTCTTGACGTAGTCGAGCAACCGGCGACGACGCCCCACCAGCATCAAGAGGCCTCGCCGGCTGTGATGGTCCTTTTTGTGGGCCTTCAGATGCTCGGTGAGGTGATTGATGCGGTCGGTCAGCAGCGCGATCTGCACCTCGGGCGAGCCGGTGTCGGTCTCGTGGAGGCGATGCTCGGTGATGGTGCCGGCCTTGGGAGGCAGGTTGCTGGGATCGGACGACATGAAATGGATTCCTTGCGGTATTGGGTTTCGGACCCGGCTTCCCGGCCCGCTGCCGTATGAGGCAGGCTGGCGCAGCCAGAAGCGGTGTGATCACGCCACCGCCGGTCGGGACACAGCCCCAGACGCGGTTCAACGTGTCGTCAGGGTAGCAGCCCTCCCCCCAAGACCGGGAAATCGGCTGTGGGTCGGTTCACCGAGGCGATGGGTTGGATCCGTCCGGCGGATTCTCTCCGCGAGGGCGATTCAAGGGTCCAACAGCATCGAGGGATACAACGTCTCGGTCGAAGATGCCCTCGCCGCGGTCGAAGGGGACGAGCCGGCTGAGGCTCCGTTCGAGGATTGGCAGGCCGTGATGGGCTATCGGCGAGCGATGACCTACGTGCTCCAGCTCGCCCAGGACGACCACTTCGAGTACACGGCCGCCCTGCTGCGAAGCCTGCACTTCATGATGACCGAATACAGCCTCGATGCCAGCCCTGGGCTCTGGCGTCCTGGCGCGATTTGGGTGCGGAACGATGCGACCGGCCAGCTCGTGTACGAGGCTCCCGATGCGGAAACGATTTCGGAACTGATCCGGGAGATCATCATGCAGGTGACGACCGACCAAGGTGTGCCATCCCTGGTCAGCGCGGCGATGGCCCATCTGAACCTCGTCATGATCCACCCATTCCGCGACGGCAACGGCCGGATGGCTCGATGCCTGCAAACCCTCGTCCTGATCAGAGATGGCATCTCCGCGCCGGAGTTCTGCTCGATCGAGGAGTTCCTCGGCGCCAACACGCGGGACTACTACGCGACTCTCGGCGACGTCGGCAGCGGTCGGTGGAATCCCAAGAACGATGCCCGTCCCTGGGTCCGGTATTGCCTCACCGCACACTTCGTCCAAGCGACGAGCGTCCTGCGCCGCGTCCGCGAATCAGAGCAGGTCTGGGGCGAGTTGGAAGATCTCATTCATTCGTCCCGTCTCCCGGTGCGATCAATTGCCGCGCTCTTCGACGCCACGATCCAACTTCGCGTTCGCAACGCCAGCTATCGAGCCACCTTGAAGAACTGGGATGAAGCAATCTCGAACCAGGTCGCGACAACCGACCTACGAGCGATGGCCCGAGCTGGGCTCCTCGAGCAGCACGGCGTGAAGCGAGGCACCTTCTACGTGGCTGGGGCCCCGTTACTCGACATTCGTCGTCGGCGCATGACCGGCCGTCAGCAGATCGATACGACCAACCTCTTCACGCCAATCGATCCTGAGCTGCCGTTCGACTGACCCAGCGATCGCGCCCGCGAGGATCGGTCAGGTGATGGTCCAGCGGTACCGAGGCAGATGCAGGATCTCGTCGATCGGCACGGCGGCCGTCGGCGGGGTGAGCGCCAGGATCGGGGCGTCAGGCTCGTAGAAGATCGACTCGAGCTCGTCGCGCGATTCGGCACCGGCGGCACCGATGGCCTCGCGGATCGCGTCGCCCAATCGACCTCGGAGCAACTCGGCCACGATGGCCGGCAGGGTCTCGGGGTCACGCAGCAGCCACGAATGACCGCCCTTCTTCACCGTGACCAGGGTGCCGTTGGCCCGTTTGGCCGCCGACCGGGCCGTGGCGAACGGCACGATCAGGTCACGATCGCCGTGGATCACGAAGGTCGGCACCTCGTCGAGCGCCAGTTCGTCGAGGATGCCCCGACTTCCCTTGGTGCGCAGGATCGACGCCGCCGGCCCCACCAGCCGCCACGGCCGAGCGGCGTGCCCGACCAGAGTCGGGGCCAACAACCGACCCAGCTTCAGGGCCTGGCGAGGATCTTCCATCAACGGCAGGGTGGCCACCGCGTCGAGGGCCAGACCCAACCCGAGCGGCGCCATCAAGAACGGATTCAGCCGGAACACGTTGACCATGAGGTCCCACTGATCGCCCACGATCGCGTCGATCAAGAGAGCGGCGATGGTCTGCTCGGGCCGCTGGGCCGCCAACTGGGCGGTCACCCGCCCGCCCATCGAGTGACCGGCGATGACGGCCTTGCGGATGCCCAGCTCCTCGATGACCCGACCCATCAACTCGGCGTAGTCGCCCAGATGGCCACCGCTGAGAGGCAGTCCCTGCGTGGCTCCGTGCCCGGCCATGTCGATGGCGATGACCTTGAAGCCCTTGCCCACCAGGCGATTGAGCGTCTGGGCGTACAGGAAGCCCTCGGCCGTGAAGCCGTGCACGACCACCAGCGGCACCCCGCGGCCGCTGACGGCCAGGCCCACCCGGTGGCCGTCGGCGAGGGTGAACGAGTGGCGGGCCAGTCGAGGCGCGTCGGCGAGCGACGGGGCGGCGGCGGCGACCGGCGACCCCGTGATGGGTTGAGTCACGGCGGACATGTTCATTCCGTCGGCGGGCATGGTGGTGGATGGAGGGCTCGACACCAGTTCGACATGTGACAATCGGGCGGACACGTGACGATCGGTCAGTCGAGCGCAAGGCCGGGTTCGAGCGAGGCGAGCAGCGCACGGGCATCGTCGCAATCGCGGCCCATCTGGGCGATCAGGTCGTCGACCGAGTCGAACTTGAGCTCGTCGCGCAGGCGGGCCACGAACCGCACCCGGGCCGGCTCGTCGTAGAGATCGCCGGCGAAGTCGAGCACATGCGCCTCGAGCAGCGACGTATCGGCCCGCTCGTAGAAGGTCGGCCGTCGACCGAGCGAGATGGCGGTGGGGTGCGCCACGCCGTCGGGCTGCAGGTACCACCCGGCATAGATGCCGTCGGCCGGCAGGCAGACGTCGTCGGGGATGTCGATGTTGGCGGTGCGGAAGCCCAGTTCGCGGGCTCGGGCATCACCGTGCACGACCCGGCCGCGCACCTCATGCGCTCGACCCAGCATGCGGTTGGCGGCAGCCAGATCGCCATCCCGAAGGTGACGACGGATCGCGGTCGACGACACCCGAGCCCCTTCGCTCGCCGGTTGCCCATCGAGACCGACGAGGGCGAGGCCAACCACGTCGAAGCCGAGTTCGGCACCCATGGCCGTCAGTAGCGCAACGTTGCCGCGACGCTGATGGCCGAAGTGGAAGTCGGCCCCGACCACGATCTCTTTGGCGTTCAGGCATCCGACCAGGACCTCAGTCACGAACTCGTCGGCCGGCTCCTTCGAACGCACCTCATCGAAGTGCACGACCAACGTGTAGGCCACGCCGGTCTCGGCCAGCAGTTCGAGCTTCTGGTCGAGGTCGGTGAGCAGCGCCGGAGCCGAATCGGGCCGCACGACGCTGGCCGGATGACGATCGAAGGTGACGACGGCCGTCTCGAGCCCCCGCTCGGCGGCCCGTCGCTGCACCCGGGCGATCACCTCACGATGGCCACGATGCACGCCGTCATAGGCGCCGATCGTGACAACGGTGCCAACCGGCGGGACCGGGCACTGCTCGAGATCGCGGAGCACCTGCATCGAGATGAAGGCTACTCACCCGGGGGGCTCGCGCCCCCGGTCGAGGGCGTCGCGGCTTCGGTCACGGGTGCCAGCACCACCGCCGGCTTGACCGTGCCGCCCCGGTGGGATTCGTACACCGCCAGCAATGAACCGTCATCGGCCAGCACCGCCCAGGGTCCGTCACCCGCGACCCCGAGCACCTCGCTCGGCAACACCTTGCCGTGGCGAACGTCGAGCAGTAGTTGGTCGCTCACCACCACCGAGGCGTAGTCACGCAGCGCCTCGGCCGGAGCGATGACCACCAGGTCATCGAGCGGACGGGCCTCGGCCAGGGTGAACGAACCGATGGCCGTGCGCCGCAGGTTGCGCAGATGCGCTCCGCCACCGAGGGCGTGACCCAGGTCGGCGGCCAGCGTGCGCACGTAGGTTCCCGACGAGCACTCGACCACGGCCCGGTAGACCAGCACCGGCTCAACTTGATCAGCCGGCTGATCAACCGGCTTGATGTCAAAGCGATAGACGGTCACCGGGCGAGGCGGCCGATCGACCTCGATGCCCTCTCGCGCCAGCTCGTGCAGTCGACGTCCGTCGATCTTGACCGCCGACACCATGGGCGGGATCTGCAGGATCGGCCCGGTGAGCGCAGCGGCCGCGGCGCGCACCGCTTCGAGGGTGAGGCCGTTCATGTCGTGGGTGGCCACCACCACGCCCGAGTCGTCAAGGGTGTTGGTCTCGACGCCCAGCACGATCTCGGTCTCGTACGTCTTGGGCAGAGCGGTGAGAAACCGCAGTAGCCGGGTCACCCGACCAACCCCGAGCAACAAGACACCGGTCGCGTCGGGATCGAGCGTGCCCGAATGGCCGATCTTCTTGTTGTGCAGGATGCCCCGCGCCTTGGCCACGACGTCGTGGCTGGTCCAGCCCGCCGGCTTGTCGATCACCGCCAAGCCATCACGCCGTTGCCCGTCGGCCGGAACCGTCACCCGCCGCCCCGCAGGTCATCGCCAGGGCTGTCGTCGAGCATCGACGGGCGCCCGTCGTCGGCGCCGAGCAGGTCGTCGTCGGTCGGTCGGGGTAGCCGATAGACATCAGGCATCTCGACCTCGACGCTCGGGCCCATCTCGGCCAGGATCTCGTCGATGTGGCTGCCGGCCCGCACTGCCGGATCGGGCCGAAAGTCGAGCTCGGGCACGCGCTTGATGCGCGCCTGACGTCCGACCGCCTGACGCAGGCGCTTGCGAGCATCGTCGAGCGCTTCGAGCACAACCGGGTCACCCTCGGCGTCCTGGATCGAATCGAAGTAGACGACGGCCCGAAACAGATCGGCGTCGACATCGACCGAGACGATCGATAGCAACTCGAGCCGCTCGTCATCGATCTGCTCGAGCTCGTCGGCCAGGATCTCCCGCAACAGCTGGTTCAGCCGGGCCGTACGCGGGTACTGCCGGGCCTTTCGTCGGCTCACCATCGGATCACCATGCGTCGACCTCCAACCAGTCACGCCCGACGTCGACGACCTCGACCTCGGGAAACGACCACACGAACCGCTCGACCGAATCGATCAACTCGGCGGTATGGGTCGCCGACCCCGACACCCCGACAAAGGCCAGTTCGGCTCGCTGGTGAGCATCGAGCCGACCGGTCTCGGCGACCGCGACCTGGAACCGCCGTCGGGCTCCCTCGAGGATGGTGGTGACCACGGACCGCTTCTCCTTCAACGACTGGGCGTCGGCGATTCGTAGGTCGACGGTCAGAGCAAGAACATGGGAGGCCACCGAACGAGGCTACGTGCCCCGCCCGGTGACGCCATCCGCGTCAGGTGCGCGGGATCTCGCGATCCTCGTAGGTCTCGATGATGTCGCCCGGCTTGAGGTCCTGGAAGTCGGTGAGGCCGATGCCGCACTCGAAGCCAGCCTGGACCTCACGGACATCTTCCTTGAAGCGACGCAGCGATTGCACCGCACCCTTCCAGATGACCGTGCCTTCTCGAAGGAAACGCACCTTCGAGTTGCGGGTGATGACACCGTTGAGCACGTAGCAACCGGCAATGGCGCCGATCCGGGGCACCCGGAAGATCTCCCGGACCTCGGCGTCGCCGGTGACGATCTCTTCGAACTCGGGCTCGAGCAGGCCGAGCACGGCGTTCTCGATGTCCTCGATCACCTGGTAGATGATCTCGTAGGTGCGGATCTCGACGTGTTCCTGATCGGCCATCTCGCGGGCCTTGCGGTCGGGCCGCACGTTGAAACCGATGATGGTGGCGTTCGAGGTGGCCGCCAGTTGGATGTCGTCCTTGGTGATGCCACCAACCCCACGACGCACGAACGCCAGCTTGACTTCGGCTCGTTCGAGCTTGCGCAGACTTTCGGTCAGGGCCTCGAGCGAACCGGTCACGTCGGCCTTGACGATCAGGTTCAGCGTGGCGGCTTCGCCCGCCTGGATCTGCTGGAAGATGTCCTCGAGCCGGGCGCCACCACTCATGGCATGCGCATCGCGGCCCAAAGTGGCTTGACGCTGCCAATGCTCTCGGGTCGAGGCGACCTTGGACGCCGTGCGCTCGTCGGGGGCGACCACGAAGCGATCGCCGGCCTGGGCGACCTCGGAGAGTCCGAGGACCTGGACCGGAGTCGACGGGCCGGCCGTCTTGACCTGCTCGCCTCGATCGTTGATGAGCGCTCGAACCCGGCCCCATGCGGCACCGGCGACCAACGGGTCGCCCACTCGCAGCGTGCCCTGCTGCACCAGCACGGTGGCCACGGGGCCCCGGCCGATGTCGAGGTTCGACTCGAGCACGGTGCCGACGGCGCGTCCGTCGGTGTTGCCCCGAAGATCCTCGAGCTCGGCAATGACCTGCAGGTTCTCGAGCAGGTCGTCGACGCCCAAGTTCTGCAAGGCCGACACCTGCACCATGACGGTGTCACCTGACCATTCCTCGGGCTGCAACCCGAGTTCGGCCAACTGCGTCATGACGCGGGTGGGATCGGCGTTGTCGCGATCGATCTTGTTGATGGCCACCACGATCGGCACCTCGGCGGCGCGGGCGTGATCGATGGCCTCGAGGGTCTGAGGCATGACGCCGTCATCGGCGGCGACCACCAGCACCACGATGTCGGTGGCGTCGGCACCACGAGCCCGCATGGCCGAGAAGGCCTCGTGACCGGGAGTGTCGATGAAGGTGATGGGCTTGTCGTTCTTGACGACCTGATACGCACCGATGTGCTGGGTGATGCCGCCGGCCTCGCCGGCGACCACGTTGGCGTTGCGGATCTGGTCGAGCAGCTTGGTCTTGCCGTGATCGACGTGACCCATGACGGTGATGACCGGGGCCCGCAGGGGCGCGTCGTCGTCATCCTCGAGGAAGTCGAGATCGAGCAGCTTGAGCAGCTCGACTTCTTGTTCCTCACCCGGATCGACCATGCGGATCTGGATGCTGAGCTCGGCCGCGAACAGCTCGATCATGTCGTCGCTCAGCGACTGGGTCGCGGTGACCATCTCGCCCTGTCCCATGAGGAACTTGACGACATCAGCGGCGGTGCGATTGAACTTGGGACCGAGCTCCTGCGCCGTCGAGGATCGCTCGACGACGACCTCACCCGACGGGGTGGGTGCGCTGGCCGGCGTGTAGCTCGGTGCCGACATCGGCTGCAGCTCGTCGCGGTTACGACGACGCCGGCCCTTGCGACGCGGTGCCCGACGATTGCCGCCAGGACCGCCACGACCGCCACCAGGACGGCCACCAGGCGAACCACCGGGTCCGCCACCAGGACCGCCGCCCATGGGGCGACCAGCACCTGCTCCGCCACCAGGACGGGTGCCGGCGCCGGCGCTGGCGCCCGCACCAACGGGCGTGCGACGAGGACTGCTCGAGCCGCCGGGGCCGCGCCCC
>JAYUBX010000266.1:0-8624 GCA_043740665.1 Candidatus Neomicrothrix sp. | reverse complement strand
GGGTGAGGTGCCGGGTGTAAACCCCCTGGCCACCGACGTGGGGCTTGCCCCGATAGGTCAGGTAGGCGATGCTCAGCGGCTCGTCTTCCCGGGGCCCGTCGGTGGATGGGTCACGAGGCGGAGAGGGCGGCATAAGGGCGCAAGTCTCCTGCCCTCTGACCGATCGGTCAAGTAGAGCCGAGGGCTGCGACCCGTGCTGTGACGCGGGTCACGGGGTCAGGGCGATCTTGCCGACGACCCGCCGCTGCAACAGGTCGTTGAGGGCGTCGGCCACGGCCTCGAACGGGTAGGTCGTCGGCGCCGCCGGGTGCAGGCGCTGCTCGGCGACCAGCGTGAGCAGCGAATTGAGCAGGGCCTGCTGTTCAGGCCCGTGGTGCAGGGCCCAGGCGCCCCGGTCGACCCCGACCACGGTGCGATTGCGCAACAGCACCTGATTGAGGGGCAGCGACGGGATCGGGCCCGCCGCGAATCCGATCACGATGTAGCGCCCGCCCTCACCCAGGGCTCGCAGAGCGGGTTCAGCCAGGCCGCCACCCACCGGATCGACCACCAGATCGACTCCGGTGGACCGGTTCCCTCCGGGGCGAGAATCGTGGGTCAGCTCGGCGGCCAGCGCCCGGGCTCGATCCTTGACCAGCTCGGTCGTGGTGTCGATCACCGCTCTCGCTCCGGCCTGCGTTGCCGCGGTCCGTTTGGCGAGGGTCGACGCCGCGCCGATGGGGATGCCGCCGAGGGCCACGGCCACGTCGATGGTGGCCAGGCCGACGCCGCCGCCGGCCCCGAGTACCAGCACGACCTCGCCGTTCTGCAGGTGGGCCCGGTCGCGGAGGGCGAACAGGGCGGTGCAGTAGCTCTGGGTGAAGGTGGCGGCCCGAGCGGTGTCGAGGCCGGCCGGCAGCACCGACACCGAGTGGGCCGGCGACACACCACGGCGCGCATGGCGTGACCCTACGCCGTCCCCCGCGCTCGCATCCCCAGCCCGCACCCGCCGCCATCCCGCGCCCCATCCCGCGGGGATGCGTAGATCCAGGTCGGGAACCGACCTGGATCTACGCAGGAGTGGTGCTGGGCGCGGCGTAGGGTCAGGGCATGTTGCGCGTGGCGAGGGTGTCCCGATCGTTCGGGGGCCAGGTCGTGCTCGACGAGGTCTCGCTCGTGGTCGAGGCTCGCGACCGGGTCGGCATCGTGGGACCCAACGGGGTCGGCAAGTCCACCCTGCTGCGGATCCTGGCCGGCCTCGAACGGCCCGACACGGGCCGGGTCGAGCGGGCGCCGAAGGGGCTGACGATCGGCTATCTGCCCCAGGAGCCCGATGCCCTGCCCGGCGAGACCCTGCTCGACTATCTGGCCCGCCGCACGGGTGTGGCTGAGGCGTCGGCCGAGCTCGACCGTCGCACCGAGGCCCTCAGCGGTGAGGCCGACACCCTCGATGCCTACACCGATGCGCTCGAGCGGTTCCTCGCTCTCGGCGGCGACGATCTGGAGGCCCGGGCCGGCGAGGTGTGCGCCACGGTCGGACTCGACGTGGGCCACGCCAGCGACCGGTCGAGTCGGTTCGCCCAACCCACCGTCACCCTCTCGGGCGGGGAGTCGGCCCGGGCCGCCCTGGCCGCGATCTTGCTGTCGCGGGTCGACGTCTTGCTGCTCGACGAGCCCACCAACAACCTCGATTTTGCCGGCATCGACCTGCTCGAGTCGTTCGTCGACAGCTTCGATGGGGCCGTGCTCATGGTCTCGCACGACCGGGCCTTTCTCGACCGATGTGTCGACCGCATCGTCGAGATCGAAGAACGATCGCATCGGGCCCGTGAGTTCGCCGGGGGCTGGACGGCCTACGTCGCCGCTCGCGACCTGGCCCGCGGCCAGCAGTACGACGCCCACGACAAGTTCGTGTCGGAGCGCGACCGTTTGAAGCAGCGCCAGCGTACCCAGGTGCAGTGGAGCGATACCGGGGTGCGCAAGGCCAAGACCTCGGGCGAGAACGACAAGAACATCCGCGCGCGCCAGGTCGCCCGCAGCGAGAAGCAGGCCGGCAAGGTCAAGGCCACCGAGCGCAAGATCAATCAGCTCGAGGCGGTCGAGAAACCGTGGGAAGGATGGCGGCTGCAGCTGAGCCTGGCTCCGACCGCTCGTAGCGGTGACGTCGTGGCTCGTCTCGATCAGGCGGTCATCGAGCAGCCCCCGGGCGACCCGGACGGGTTTCGGCTCGGCCCGATCGACCTCGAGGTGGCTTGGCAGGATCGTCTGGCCATCCTGGGTCCGAACGGCAGCGGCAAGACGACCCTCGTACGAGCGCTGCTGGGCGACATCGCGCTGGCGTCGGGGCGGTGCTGGCTCGGCCCCGGGGTGCAGGTGGGTGAGCTCGACCAGGCCCGGGGTCTGTTCGCTGGCGACGCGGGGGTGTTGGCCACCTTCCAGGAACGCACCGGGATGGCCCTCAGCGAGTCGCGGTCCTTGCTGGCCAAGTTCGGGCTGGGGGCCGACCATGTCGACCGGGTGGGTCGCCAGCTCTCACCGGGTGAACGCACCCGGGCCCTGCTGGCCACGCTGATGGCCGAGGGGGTCAACTGCCTGGTGCTCGACGAGCCGACGAACCACCTCGACATCGAGGCCATCGAGCAGCTCGAGCAGGCCTTGGCCGCGTTCGAGGGGACGCTGCTGCTGGTGTCGCACGATCGTCGCTTCCTCGAAGCCGTCGCCATCACCCGCACCATCGAGCTGGGCTGAAGGCACGGTCGTCGCTAGGTCGTCGAGCGGCGTTGAACGAACCAGCCCAGGGCCAGGCCGAGCAGGGCCAGCGCCAGCATGGGCCACGGCCCCACGATGGTCGAGATGGTCTGGCCCTCACGGCGTTGGATCGTCTGCTGCCGCACTGCTCGTTCGCTGATGGCGGTGCGAGCCACGACGCGGCCGTCGGGGGTGACGATGGCGCTGAACCCGGTCGGCGCGGCCTGCAGCGTCCAGCGGCCGGTCTCGATGGCCCGTAGCTGCGACGACGCGACCTGCTGACTCTGCACGATGGTCAGCCAGTACGACGAGCCGTTGGTCGGGTTGAGCAGCACTTCGCCACCGTGGCCGATGGCGTCGCGGGCCCGGTTGGCGAAGAAGACCTCCCAGCTGATGACGACGCCCATGGTTCCCACCGGCGTGTGCACGATCGCCGGCCCCCTGCCGGCGACCGCATCGCGCTGCGGAAGCCCCGAGTTCTGGCCCGCGAACCGTTCGATGAGGCCGCGGAACGGCACGAATTCGCCGAACGGCACGATGCGCACCTTGTCGTAGCGGTCCTCGACCGAACCGTCGGGCCGGTAGACGACGGCGGCGTTGAGGAAGTGTTCGGCGCTGACATCCTCGGTGACCCCGACCACCAGGGTGGTGTTCAGGCGGCGGGCCAGGATCGACAGCTGCGTGTCCACCTTCGATCCGGCCAGGCGACCGTCGACGGCCACCACGTTCTCGGGCCAGAGCACCAGGTCGACCGGCTGGGTGACCAGCGCGCTGGCGTCGAGGTGGCGTCGGAAGACCTCGCGGGGGTCGGTGTCGGCCGCTCGGGTGTGCTGGGGGCCGCCACCCTGGACGATCGCGATGCGCAGCGGACCGACGTCGTGGCCCTTCGGCGCGACCATGGCCAATCCCCAGAGGGCGACCAGGCCGACGACGACGCCGCCGGCGACCCGCCAATCGCGCTGCCACGCGGCCGACAGGGCGATGCCGCCCACCACCACCAGCACCACGACGAGGTAGGACCCGAGCAGTCGGGCGGTCTGACCAAGTGGTGCCGCCGCCTGGCTCATGGCCAGCGTGCCCAGCGGTACGCCCCCGAAGGGGAAGCTCCAGCGCGCCACCTCGGCCAGCAGAACGAGGCCGGGCAGCGCCAGCCATCGGGCGCGACCCGGTGGGCACAGCGCACCGGCGAGGGCGAAGTAGGTCGCATACAACGCACCGGCGATCACGTAGCCGGGGGCGGTCAGATCGACGATCCAGAACAAGGCAGGAAACAGCCAGGCGGCCGCGACCAGCCAGGTGCGACGGAAACGACGCTTCCAACTCTGGCCGGCGATGAGCCGATCGAGCAGGGCGATGCCGACGAAGGCCAATGGCCACCACCCCCACGGGGGAACCGACGCGGCAAGGCACACCCCGGCCAGGAGGCATCGGCCGATCAGGAGCAGACGGGAGGGCCACGACATCGGCCGACATCCTTGCCCATCACGATGGGCGAGCGGGACCGCGTGACTAGGGTTCGGGCTCATGCCCAACTCCGGCGGACCGCTCGACACCTTTGCCCCCGGCCTCTTCGCCGGCCGCACCGCCCTGGTGACCGGTGCGGGCACGGGGATCGGTCGAACCACGGCCCTGGCCTTCGCTCGCTTCGGGGCCGACGTCGTCGCCGTGGGCCGCACCCCCGACACCCTGGCCGCCACCGCCGACCAGGTCGAGGCCCTCGGTCAGCAGTGCCTCGTGGTGCCGACCGACATCCGTGACACGGCGCAGGTCGACGCCCTGCTCGGCGTGGTGACCGATCAAATCGGCACCATCGACTTTCTCGTCAACAACGCGGGCGGACAGTTCCCGGCCTTGCCGTCCAACATCAGCGACAACGGCTGGCGGGCGGTGGTCGACCTGAATCTGAACGGCACCTGGAACATGGTCAACCGGTTCATGGGACCCATGACCGCAGCGGGGTACGGCGCCATCGTCAACGTGGTGCACATCTTCTCGTTCGATCGAGGCGCGCCCTGGTTCGTGCATTCAGGGGCGGCTCGGGCCGGGGTCGTGAGCCTCACCCGTTCGATGGCGCCCTACCTCGGCTACCACGGCGTCACCATCAACGCGCTGGCCCCGGGCACGGTGGCGACGCCGGGCATGCACGAGAACGAGGTCGGCCAGCTCGGTTTCAGCGAGGAGGAGTGGGCGGTCGAAGCCGAGGCGATCGGGCCGATGCGCCGGATGGCCGAAGTCGACGAGATGGCCGCCATCATCTTGTTCCTCTGTTCACCGGCGGCCCGGTTCATCAATGGCGCGGCGCTCGTTGCCGACGGCAGTGAGTCACAGTCGAACTGGCCGCGGTTCTTCGCGCGGGGCGAGCTCTGACGATCCGACGATCAGTTCGTTCAGCCGCCGGACTGACTCAACGGATCGCCGGCCTGCACCAACAGGGTGTGGTCGGTGTTTTGCGACCCGGCATCGAGCGGCGGTATGACGGTCGCGGCGTCGACCGATTGACCATCGGTTCCGAGCAGTTCCAGCTTGGCCACGATGCGCTGGCGGGCCGATCCGGGGGGATGGCAGGCGAACAGCGTCGCGGTGTGGGCCGGGGACTGGGTGGCGATGTCGATGGCTTCGCCCGGCACGACGATGACGCCGCGGACGACGTAGGTGAACCGACCGGCCGGGGTCGTCATGACGACCGGATCGCCCGGCTGCAGCCGGTCGAGCCGGTAGAACGGCTTGGAGTAGATCGTGCGATGGCCGGCGATCACCACGTTGCCCAGCTCGCCGGGCCGAGCGGTGCCGGGCCAATGGCTCGGCCCGCGATTGATGGCGGGAAGCGTGATGCCCTCCTGGATCGCCGCGCTGAGCCCGAGGCGAGGAATCTCGATCGTGCCGATCTCGACCACGGGAGTCTCAGCGTTGGGATCGAGCGGAAGCGGTGCTGGTATCGGGAGCGCGGGAGCCGAACTGGTGACCCGTAGCGTGCCCGGCAGGGTGGTCGTGGCCGTCGCTGGTTCGGTCGACGGTGACGGGGCGGCCTGGTTCGAGAGGAAGGCGACCGCTCCACCGGCAGCCACCAGCACGGCTCCAGCCGCACCGGCCATGCCCAGAAACCGACGGCGGTTGGTCAGCTTGGCTGCCGCTTCGGGGTCGAAGGGATCAGGAGCGGCCACGGTCAACCAGTGTGGCCCAGCGCCACGGGAAAGCGGCCGCGTACAGGCCGCGTACGGGTCAGATGTCGATCGACTGGTCGGCGGCGCACCGGCCGTCGGCCGTGACCGTGAGGATCTCGGCTCCCCGCTCGGTGACCACGAGCGTGTGCTCGAACTGGGCGCTGCGACTGCCGTCCTGCGTGACCGCAGTCCAGCCATCGTCCCAGACCCGGAGCTCAGGCGAACCGAGGGTGATCATCGGCTCGATGGTGAACGTCATGCCGACCTCGAGCACGGTGTCGGCCCGCGTGTCGAAGTAGTGCAGGATCTGCAGGCCGCCGTGGAACTGCTCGCCGATGCCGTGGCCGATGAATTCGCGCACGACACCGAGGTCGTGGGCCATGGCATGCTCCTCGATGGCCCGGCCGATGTCGTAGACGTGGCCACCGGGCTTCACCGCGGCGATGCCCTGGTACATGGCGACGCGGGTTTCGCGTGCGAGGCGCCGGGACTCGGGGTCGACGTCACCGACCAAGAAGGTGGCGTTGGTGTCGCCGTGCACGCCGTCGTGGAACACCGTGACGTCGATGTTGACGATGTCGCCGTCGACCAGGGCCCGCGAGTCGGGGATCCCGTGGCAGATCACTTCGTTCACTGAGGTGCAGACCGATTTGGGAAAGCCACGATAGTTGAGCGGGCTCGGATAGCAGTCGCGTGCGATGGCGGCGGCGTGGGTGATGGCGTCGAGCTGGTCGGTGGTGACGCCGGGAGCGACGGCGGCGCCGACCTCGAGCAGGACCTCGGCGGCGAGGGCGCCGGCGACGCGCATGCGGGCAATGACGTCGGGACTCGACACGTTCGCGCCACGCGTGGCTGGCGGCTGCCCGCTGAGGGCGTAGGGAGGCCGGCCGATCGCTTCGGGCACGGTCCGGCGCAGGCCGACCAGGCCTGGCTTCACCGCGCCGCTACGAGGGGTGATCGCGGCCGGGCGAGGCAGGGTGAGCTGCGAGGTGTGTGGGAGGGAGCTGGGCGACTGGGTGACCCGGCCGCCTCGACGCTTGCGCTTGGTCATCACCCGACAGTGTGCCCGGTCAGCGCTGCTTCCACCCAGGCGGGCTCGGACCGGCGGCTCAGCCCTCGATCCAGTGGGCCACCTGGTCGACGGCTTCGGTGCCGAGGTGGTGACCACCGGGCAGTTCGACGTAGCGCACCGCGACGCCGTGGCGTTCGAGATATCGAGCGGCGCTGCGTCCTTGCTGGACGGCGACAACGTCGTCGTCCGCTCCGTGCACGACCAGCACCCGGGTGCCGCCGCCGGCCAGCGCGGAGGCGTCGTAGGCGACACCTTCGACATGGGGGAGCCATCCGCTCACGCAGAAGACGCCAGCCAACGGTGTGGTTCGGCCAGCGCCGCGAAGGGCCAAGGCCAGGGCGACGGCGGCGCCTTGCGAGAATCCACCGAGCACGACGTGGTCACGGCTGATGCCGTGGTTGGCCGCCAGGTCGTCGATCAGCTGATCCAGACGGTCGAGCGAACGGATCAGGTCGGTTTCGACCGGACCCGCATCGTCGGACCGGAACCACACCGGACCGGCCGCCTCGCTGATCGCGCTGCGAGGGGCGAAAACGACTCGGCCCGGCGAGGCCAGCGGAACCAGCCGGTCGGCCAGACGGTCGGGGTCGTCCTGGTGGCCGTGAAGCGCTACGACCAACGCGGGGGCCGGCACGGCGATCAGACGGGACCAGTGCCCACGGAACTAGATGCGACCGGCCAGCGGGGTGGACCAGAAGTAGATGCTGTCGACCTTGACGACGCTGCCGGTGTGGGGAGCGTGGATCATCATGCCGCCACCGGTGTAGAGGCCGACATGGCCGATGCTGCCACCCTCGGAGAAGAACACCAGGTCGCCGGGCTGCAGGTCGCTGACGGGGATGTGCTGGCTCATGGCGTACTGGCCGGCGGCCGAATGGGGCAGGCTTTTGCCGCCGTGGGCCCACGCCCACAGCATGAGGCCGGAGCAGTCGAACCCGCTGGGGCTGGCGCCGGCCCAGACGTAGGGCACGCCGAGCACGCTCTGGGCGGCGGCGATGGCCGCCCCGGCTCCACCCGAAGGCGAGCCGATCGGGACGGGGATTGCGCCGCCACCGTTGCCGGTGCTCTTGACCGGGCCGGCCTGCGGGGCGGTCTGAGCGGCTGCAGTCCGCTGCGAGGCGGCCTGCTGAGCGGCCGCCGCATCGGCTGATGCCTTGGCGGCAGCGGCTTGGGCCGCGGCCTGCGCTTGTTGCTGCTGCTGGACCAGGGTGGCCAGCTCGCCCTTGACCTGCGAGTTGATCTGGGCCTGTTCAGCGACCGCGGCGTCAGCCTGATCTTTGGACTTCTTGATCGTCTGTTCGACCCTCTGGGCCTGGTCCTGCGCGTCGCCGACCTTGGCTGCTTCGTCGGCCGCCTGCTGCTTCATGCTGTGCAGGTGGTCGACCAGATCTTGACGACTGCCGCTGGCGGCCTCGAGGTAACTCTTCTTCTGGGCGGCGTCCTGGGCGCTGCTGGTGAGCGCAGCCTCGAAGGCCGGCGTGTCGTTGCCGGTCATGTAGGCCTGCACCGCAAACGAGCGCAGTTCTTGGGACGCCAGGTCGAGCTGGGCGTTGGTGGCATCGAGTCGGGTCTGGGCGGCGGCCACGTTCTTCTGGGCGGCGTCGAGCTCGATGACGGCCTGGTTGTACTGCTCGTCGAGCGCGCTCAGCTTCTGATTGAGGTCG
>JAYUBX010000265.1:0-8497 GCA_043740665.1 Candidatus Neomicrothrix sp. | reverse complement strand
GAAGCAACCAAGCAGATCGCCGAAGGTGGCGACACCGACGACGCAGTCACGACGCTGCTCGCGGCAGGCTCCGGCTCCCTTGGCGGCGCCCGCCCGAAGGCATCGATCGTCGACGGGACCACGCTCCACATCGCCAAATTCCCGCACCGCGACGACCGGTGGGACGTGATGCGTTGGGAGGCCGTCGCCCTCGACCTGGCCGCCGACTACGGGCTGTGCACCCCGGCGCACCAGTTGATCGAAGTCGGGAGCGATGCCGTACTGCTCGTTGAGCGATTCGACCGCGACGGAACCCATCGAATCCCCTACCTCAGTGCCAGGTCATTGATCGCCGCTCACGATGGCGGCAGCTACGACTACCTCGAGATCGTCGAAGGCCTCAGCGAGCACGGAAGCGACGTGAGCGCTGACCTCGTCGAGCTCTGGCGACGCATCGCGTTCTCCATTGCGATCAACAACACCGACGATCACGTGCGCAACCACGGTGTCCTGCGCGCACGCGGCGGCTGGACGCTCTCCCCACTCTTCGACGTGAACCCCGATCCCCGACCCGCGGCACGGCGGGCGACCAGCATCAGTGGCGAAACCGAAGCCGAGGCGTGCCGTCATGCACTGTTCGCTGGGGCTGCCCACTTCGGCCTCGAACCAGCCGACGCCGAGCAGCTCTGGCGTGATCTCCTTGACGTCATTGCGTCATGGCGCACGGTTGCCTATCGCAACGGGATCGCTGACGCGACCCAAGCCGAGTTCGCATCCACGTTGGACCGCTGGTCAGCGTGAGCTCATGACCGAGCACGGGTGCCGAGGCTGGTGAAGAACCGCCACTGATAGCCGTCGGGATCAGCGACGACGAACTGGCGATTGCCGGCCGCCATCGGCCCGCGCTGGTGCCATCGCCCGGTCGCTACCAGCACGTCGACGTCGTACCATCGCTCCTCGAGCGGGACGATCAGCTCGAGACCAGCCGCGATGACTCGATGGCAGAGCGCATCGACGTCGGCTACGGCCGTTTGGAAGTTGACGCCTCGGCCGAACGGATGCTCGAGGGGGCCGGTGCGCAAGCGTCGACCCGGCCCGGCGGCCTGCTGCAACATCAGGCTCGAGCCTTCCAGATCGAGGTAGGCGAAGCGCTCAGCCGGCCGCTCGAAGACGAGGGTGAAGCCCACCACCCCGCGATAGAAGTCGAGCGACTCGGCGAGATCGGACACGTCGAGCTCAGGGACCAAACCGGCAGCGACCACCTTGTCCGACGACACGACGCGACTGTAGGTCGACGTTCGGGCCCCTGATCGGTGCGGTGATCGACGCCCGAATCGGGCATGGGCCACCGCATCGACGCGGACGGGAGGTCGACGTCAGTCCGTCACGACGTGCTGCACGGGTACGACCACCGCCTGGGGGGCCGAACCGGCGACGACATCCTCGGCCCGGTGGTCCGACCCGGCAGGCCCGTCAGCCGAGTCGAGTCGCAAGGGCAGCCGGCGGCACAGCAGCACCCCGATCAGGCTCACGACCAGCGCCAGGGCGAAGACGATCAGGATTCCCGGTCGGGGCGACCAACCGGCCCGCGCTCCCCCGGCCACGACCACGCCGCCGATGCCGGTGCCCAACGCGACACCCAACACGTCCGACAGCTGCATTGCCGAGGTGGCGGCGCCTTCGCGACCGGGACCGGCCAGCGCCAGGGTCGTGAGCGACAGCGGGGCGTAGGCCAACCCGATGCCGAGCCCACCGATGCCCCACGCAGCGATGCCCAGCGCAACCGGCACCCCCGGAGCCATGGTGATCATCAGCAGGCCGACCCCCAACCCGGTGAGCAGGAACCCGTCCCGGACCAACGGTCTCGGGCCGGTGCGGCCGATCCGTCGCTCCTGGATCCACGAACCGGCGGTCCACAGCAACGAGCAGGACGTGACGGTCAGGCCCACCATCAGGCTGGTCGACGACCGCACCGAGGTCAGGGCCAGCGGTACGTAGGCATCGGCCTGGAAGAAGGCGAAGGTCAAGATCCCGCGGATCAGGATGGCCGCGGGCAGCCCAGCTCGGGCGCGCAGCGTGCCCGGCGGGGTGAGGCGGCGGAACGCCGGCACCAGGATGGCGACGCCGACGATCACCAGGGGCACCGCCCACCAGAGACTGGTGGCACCGAGCCCGGCCAACGTCAGCCCGGCACCGAGGGCGGCCAGCAGCGCGTCGAGCAGCTTCGATGCCCCGTCGGGCGGGCTGACCGGAGCCGGCATGCGCGCCACCGAACTGGTGGTGATGATGGCGCAAACGGCCACGATCGGCACCAGACCGAGGAAGACCCAGCGCCAGCCGAAGTGCTCGCCGACGACCAGAGCGGCGGCCGGCCCGACGACCGACGGCACAACCCACGCCGTCGACATCAGGGCGAACATGCGGGGCCGAGCGCTCTCGGGGTATTCGCGCCCGATGGCCACATACGCCACCGTCGGCAGCGCGCCGGCGCCGATGCCCTGCACGAAGCGGGCAGCCACCAACAGCAGCATCGAACCGGCCAGGCCGCCGAGCAGCAGGCCGGCCACGAACAGCAGCACGCCAGCCACGAAGGGAACGACGGGCTTGACGCGATCGCACGCCTGGCCGGCCAGAACGATGCCGACCAGGTTGCCCAGGAAGAAGGCGCTGAACACCCATCCGTAGAGCGCGATGTCGCCGAGGTCGGCCTCGACTTCGGGCATGACGACGGCGACGGCCAGTGCCTCAGAAGCCACCAGCGTGACCAACAGCACCAGGCCCACGGTCAGCAGTCGCCGGCCCGTGGTCCACACGCCACCGGTCAGCGGGGCGGCGGGTGGGACGGCGGAGGACACGGCGGGCAGGCTACGACGACCGCGCCAGCGGCGGCACGTCCGTGCCAGCGCCCCCGGGAGGATTCGAACCCCCAACCGCCCGGGTAGAAACCGGGTGCTCTATCCAGTTGAGCTACAAGGGCCAGCAGCCAGTTTCGCACGTCGGGCTACCAGTTCGGCGTGAACCCCGGCGTGTCCTATGCTGATCAGTTCCATGGTGGCTGTAGCTCAGTTCGGTTAGAGCACTGCGTTGTGGTCGCAGATGTCGCGGGTTCGAATCCCGTCAGCCACCCCACTGGGCGTTCCTTCGCCGGACCGCCCGCCCGCCGCTAGCGCGCCGGGTCAGAGCCCACCGTTGACGAGGGCAGCCTCGGACACGACCTCTGGCTCGGAACGCAGCGTGCAGATACCGGTGCCGGCCCCGAAGTACGCCACCAGCGTCGTCGCTCCGGTGATGATGACGGCGGTCAGGTGCGACGCCGATGACGGAACCGTCGGCTCGACACCGCCAGTCAACCGATTGGGACAGGCAGCGACGTACTGCTGGGTGTAGGCCACGATCCACGCCGGCTGATCGACAATCGGCATCGGACCCAGTCCGGCGGCGATGGTGACCCGGTCTGCGAGCACGGTGACGATCGGCGCCTTGCCGGCCGACGTGCGCAGCTGGATCGCTCGGTCGGCGGCCTGCTGTTCGGAAACATCGTCCGGCGCAGGGCCGGTGGTGACGACCAGCGCGATCACGACCACGGCCAACCCCAATCGCCCAGCGACGCCCATCATCGTCTCCCCCATCCTGGCCCTCGCGGTGTGCACTCCCCATCTGACCACGGACCTTCGGGTCGGTGCCGTCAGCTCGGTCGCGAGTGTGATTTCCCTTGCGTGCGTCGGATAAGGTCAGGGCTTCACAAGCACCACGCGCCTCTAGCTCAATTGGCAGAGCATCGGACTCTTAATCCGCAGGTTCTGGGTTCAAGTCCCAGGGGGCGTACTACCCGAAGACAGCAGCACCGCCCACCTGGGCGGCTCGACTGCCACACCAGGCCCCACGGTCTCGGGGGTCACAAGCCGGCCAGCAGGTCCCGCATGGCGGCGGCGACCGCGTTGCGAGTCAGGCCCGGCTCGGTCGAGTTGGCGATGAGCATCGCGCCCCGCGTCAGCGCGCCCAGCAGCAGGCGCGCCAGCGTGTCGGGATCGTCGATGCGCACCTCGCCGGCCGCGGTCGCCGCATGCAACATGGCCACGATGCCGGCGAAGGCGTAGCGCTCGTCGAGCTCGGTGAAGCGAGCCAGACCGAGCACCGCCGAGGCGTGGATGATGACGATCTGCTGCATGTGCGGTTCGAGTACCGCATCGAAGAAGGCGTCGATGACCCGAGCCACCCGGTCGAGTTCGGGGCCGTCACCGAGGGCAGCGTCGGCCGAGGCCACCAGCATCTGCTCGTGGACCTGCCCGAACACCGTCTCGAACAGCGCCGCCTTGGTTGGGAAGTGAAGGTGGAGGGCACCGGTCGTGACCCGGGCATGGCGGGCGATGTCGTCGACCGAGGTCGAGGCGAACCCGTGATAGCCGAACCGTTCGCGCCCGACAGGTGCGGCTGGGCATTTGTGATGGCCTGGATGACACCATGCGGAACGCCGAGAGCGGGCGCCAGGGATGGTCGGTCCACGATGTCGTCGCTCACCTGGGTGCCTTGTTCTGGGCGGTCGCGGACCCGTCCCAGTTGGCTGCCACCACCGACGTCCCGACCGAACTGGCCCGGCGGCAACACGTCGCGGCCCGCCGGTCGTGGAGCACCGATCGGGTCGTCGACGACTACCGGTCGGTCAGTGCCGATGCCATCGAGCGACCGGCCGGACTGGCCGAGGCCGACTTCGAGGTACCGCTTGGCGACCTGGGCACCTTCCCCGCGTCGATCCTGCCGAACGCGTTCTCGTTCGACCACTACACCCACATCCGGCTCGACCTGTTCGCGCCACGGGGGCCGCTGTTCGGCTCGCGGCCGACCAGCTACAGCTCGCTCCCGCGCTCGTGTGGATTGCCACCGCGCTCCCCCAGCAGAACACCGGGCCTATCGCCGCTCTCAGCGGCACCGTCGAGCTGCAGATCGTGGGAGCGGCAGCCCAGACCATCGCCGTCGGGTCGGGTCCGGTCAGCGCCCAGATCACCGGCGACGCCCCCGCCCTGGTTCGGTGGATCACCAAACGGGCTACCTGGGCCGAAGCCGACGTGACCGCCACCGGCGATGTGGCCGACCTGGCCCTGGCCCGCGCCCTGCACGTTTTCTCGCGCGAGTGATTGCCCGAGCTACAGGGTGCGGGCCGTGGCGACCATCCCTGCGGTGAGTAGAACCAGATCGTCGGCATCGGTGATGTAGGGCGGCAGCGTGTAGAGCAGCCGACCGAAGGGACGCAGCCACACGCCTCGATCGACGAGCTGGGCCTGAACCGACGGCGGCATCGGCTCACGAGTCTCGATGACGCCGATGGCCCCGAGCACGCGCACGTCGGCCACGCCGGGAAGGCCCCGGGCCGGCTCGAGTCCCTGCACCAGCGCCGCCTCAATCTCGCTGACTCGCTCGGCCCACGGCTGACTGAGCAGCACGTCGAGGCTGGCGCCGGCGACCGCCGCGGCCAACGGGTTGGCCATGAACGTCGGCCCGTGCATCAGCGCGCCGGGCTCGGCCGCGTTCACGCCGTCGGCCACCTCGTCGGTGCACAGCGTCGCCGCCATTGACAGGTAGCCACCGGTCAACGCCTTGCCGACACACATGATGTCGGGGGTGATGTCGGCGTGCTCGCAGGCGAAGAGCCGCCCGGTGCGACCGAAGCCGGTGGCGATCTCGTCGGCGATCAGCAGCACGTTGAACTCGTCGCACAGGGCCCGCAGCCCGGCCAGATAGTCGGCCGCATAGAAGCGCATGCCGCCGGCGCCCTGCACGATCGGCTCGATGATGACGGCGGCGATCTCGTCGGCGTGCTCGGCCAGTAGGGCCCGCATCGGTTCGAGATGGCCGTCGCTAGCGCCTGCTGCAATCGATTCGCCGAACCGGGGCGACGGAATCGGCGCGAACAGTTGGTCGGCCAGCACCCCGCGAAAGATCTGGTGCATCCCATTGATCGGGTCGCACACCGACATGGCTCCGAAGGTGTCGCCGTGATAGCCGCCCCGGGCGGTGAGCAGCCGAGACTTGACCGGCCGGCCGCGCCCCGACCAGTACTGCACCGCCATCTTGATGGCGACCTCGACCGAGACCGACCCCGAGTCCGAGAAGAACACCCGGGTTAGTGGGTCCGGGGTGATCTCGATCAGCCGCTCAGCCAGTCGCACCGCCGGCTCGTGGGTCAGGCCGCCGAACATCACGTGGGCCATCTTGCCGACCTGCGAGACGACCGCCTCGTTCAGCACCGGGTGGTTGTAACCGTGGATCGCCGACCACCACGACGCCATGCCGTCGACCAGTTGCCGTCCGTCGGCCAACGTGAGCCGCACCCCGTCAGCCCGCACCACGGGGTAGGCCGCCGCCGCGGCCGGACTGGGCGCGTAGGGATGCCAGACGTGCTGACGATCGAAATCGATCAGCTGCTCGATGTTGAGATGTTCGTTGTCCATGACGCGCTCCCCCAGGTCGACCGACCACGGCGGGTCCGCCCGTCACTCTCGCACGCCAGACGGCTACGGCCAGCGGAACCGGGATCGTCACCCCTTCGGTATGCTCCCGCCCGTGTCTGTGCTCGCTGGTCCGGTCTTCGCTCTCGCCGCGCTCCTCGGCTTCGCCGGTGTGCAGAAGCTGGCGTGGCCGTCGAGCACCGCCTCCGCCCTGCGCTCCGCCGGGCTGCCGTCGTCCGATCTGCTCGGTCGCCTGGTTGGCGTCACCGAGATCGTCATAGCCGCCATCGCCCTCGCCTACGGCAACCGCCTCAGCGCCGTGTTGCTGGCCGTCACCTACGCCGCCTTCACCGCCTTCTCGTGGCGACTGGTGGCCGGCGCCGATGCCGCCTCGTGCGGCTGCTTCGGCCAGACCGAAGCCCCGACCACCCGGCTGCACGTCGCCCTCAACGCCATTGCCACCGCGGCGTGCGTCGCTGCCGCCATCTGGCCCACCGGGGCCGTGAGCGACGTCGTCACGGATCAGCCGTTCGCCGGGCTGCCCTTCCTTGCCCTCACCGGTGTCGCCGCCTGGCTCTGGTACGTGATGCTCGAGGTCGTACCCGATCTGCAAGCGGCGATGGCTCTTCATGCCCCAAGGGCCAAGCCATCATGACCGTGCTCGTCGTCATCCTCACCGTGGTCGTGGCCCTGCTCACCCTGTTGGTCGTCGGATTGCTGCGTTCGCACGCGGTGATCCTGCGCCGGTTGCACGAGCTCGGTGTCGGGGACGACGAGCCCGGCTCCACCCGCACCCCGGTCGAGTTCCGGATGCGTGATGGTCTGCCCACCCTGCCCGACTCGGCGACCGAGACGGGGTTCACCGACGCCGCCGACATCGTCGGGATCGGCATGGACAACGCCGCCGTCGCCCTGCGCATCGTCGGCGCCGACCAGCCCACCCTGCTGGCGTTCCTGTCCAGTTCGTGCCTGACCTGCGCCTCGTTCTGGGAGTCGTTCGCCGACCCCGAATCGGTGCTGCTGCCCGACCTGACCCGCCTGGTGATCGTCACCAAAGATCCCGCCGAGGAGAGCCCGTCACGCATCGCCCAGCTGGCGCCCAACGGCGTGCCCCTGGTGCAGTCGAGCGAGGCGTGGGGCCACTATCGAGTGCCCGGATCGCCCTACTTCGTGTTCGTCGACGGCCCCACGGGACGCGTGCGCGGCGAAGGTACCGGTGCCACGTGGAAGCAGGTCGCCAACCTGTTGGCCCAGGCCACTGGTGACCTGACCTTTACCGCCGGACCCTCGGCCGTTCGCCGAGCCAAGCCGGCCAGCGACGCCGAACGCGAACGGGTCATCGACCAGCAGTTGCTGGCCGCCGGCATCGCCCCGGGCGATCCCTCGCTCTACGAACCCCTCGACATCGACCCCGCCGACCCGACCTAATCGATCGGGCAGGGCGGACGGGGCGGGGGCGGGGGCGGTCAGGCTTGGAGGACGGCGGGTTTGTGAGAGGCGGGTACGCCGCCCTTGACCTCTTCGGTGACGGCCAGACCGGTGAGTCCGCCGCTGGCCTGAAAGGCCGCCATCTGCGGGTCGTGACCGAGCACGCCCAGCGACACCACCTGGCCGTCGCCCATGACACCCCACAGCTGGTAGGTCTGATCGTCGGCCAGGGCCGGCATCGACGTGGCCATGAAGTAGCCCGTGCCCGAATCGGTCATCACCGCGGCGGCCGACATGGGCTCGCCCGAGGGCGAGGCCAGCGTCATCTTGTGACTGTTCGGATCGGCCATGGCTCGCACCATGTCGCCCTGCAGACCCTCGGTCGAGATGGCGGCGGCCATGTTGTCCATCCGACGCTCCTGGTGAACGATCTCCGCACCCAGCCCGACGATGATCAGTACCGCAGCAGCGACGGCGCCGAACAGGATCCGGGTGCGTCGCCGGCTTCGTGACGCCAACTCGACAACCGTGGCCGGTGGCACCGTCTCGTCAGCGGCAACAGCGGCCACTGCGGCCGGCTCAGATGCGACAGCGACGACGGGAGCCAACACCAGGCGCAACGCCGGGGGCGGATCTTCGAGCGATTC
>JAYUBX010000264.1:0-4234 GCA_043740665.1 Candidatus Neomicrothrix sp. | reverse complement strand
TAGAGCGCGGCGGCGATGACGGCCGACACCATGGCGACGAGGGCCAGCCAGTAGAGGTGGGCCTCGTCGACCGCTTCGATGGCATAGAACTTGGCGAAGAAGCCGCTGGTGAACGGGATGCCGGCCTGGGCCAACAAGAACACCACCAGCGTGCCGGCGAGCAACGGGTTCGACCGTGACAGGCCGCGATAGTCGCTGAGCGACGTGCGGTTGTCGCCCCGGCCGGACACCAGGCTGACCACACCGAACGAGCCCGCCACCATGAAGGCATAGGCCGCCACGTAGAAGAGCATCGCCTGAGTTCCCTGGGCACTGTTGGCCGAGATCGCCATCAGGATGAAACCGGCGTGGTTGACGGACGAATAGGCCAGCATCCGCTTGACGTTGGTCTGGACGATCGCCAGGATCGACCCCACCGCCATCGACAGCACGGCCAGGCCGATCACGATGGGCCGCCACGAGGTCACGTAGTTCGGGAAGGTCACAACGAAGACCCGCACCAGGGCGGCGAAGGCGGCGGCCTTGACCGCGCCGGCCATGAACACCACCGACGCGGTGGGGGCACCGTCGTAGACGTCGGGGCTCCACGAATGGAACGGCACCGCCGCCACCTTGAACCCCAGGCCGACGATCACCAGGGCGAGACCCATCAGGATCAGCCCACCGTGCATGGGCACGTTGCCGGGGGTCGCCACGCCGGCCGCGGTGGTGCCGGCGCCGAAGAAGTTGCGGATGGCGATGAGACTGGTCGAACCGGTGCCGCCGTACAGCAGGGCGATGCCGTAGAGCAGAAAGGCCGACGAGAAGGCTCCCAGGACGAAGTACTTGAGGCCCGCTTCTTGGGACTGGGCCCGGCGCAGATGCATGGCCGATAGCGCGTAGGCGGCGATCGACAACGTCTCCAGCCCGAGGAACAGCACGATGAAGTCGTCGGCCATCGCCATGATCACGCCACCCGATGCAGCGATCAGCAGCAGGGCGTAGAACTCGGGGCCGTTCAGATCCTCGCGGCGCCAGTAGTCGTCGGCGAACAGGGCGCCCAACACCACGGTGGCGCAGATCACGACGGCGACGAACAGGCTGAAGCCGTCGATGCCGACCGCACCGGCGACCGTGCTGAACGGCCCCCGCGGATCGGATGCGGGGATGTGCCACCAGAGCAACGTGTCCCATCCCTGGACCCGGGCCCACAGCGGCAGGACGCTCAGGCCGGCGACCAGCGCGACGGCGATGGTGTACGGCGCGTACCAGCGGGTGGTGGGGCGCTTGCGGGTCAACGAGGCGAAGGTCAGCAGCAAGAGTCCACCGACCAGCAGGACCACGACGGGCAGCAGGGCGCGCCAGTCGACCTGGGGGGTGGGGATGCGTACCGGGGCGTCAGCGGCCAGCAGCGTCGCGACGATCGGGCTCATCGTCCGGGCTCGGTGGTCGTCGTGGTCGCATCGGCCGCGGGCTCGTTCGAGGCACCTTCAGGGGCCGACACCGGCTTCAGGTTCTCGCCGTCCTGGGTGGTGGCGATGTGGAAGCCGGTGTTGCCGGCCGCGTGGTTGGCCTCCTCGACATGCACGAGAAGACGATTGACCGACGGCTCGATGCGATCGAGCACCGGCTTCGGATAGACGCCGAGGAACACGATCAGGCAGATGAGCGGCACCATGACCAGCCGCTCGCCAATGGTGAGATCGGGGAAGCTGCGGTTGGCCTCGTCCGGCTCGCCGTGGAACACCCGCTGATAGGCCCACAGCATGTAGAGCGCGGCCAGGATCACGCCGGTGGCAGCCACGACGGCGAACCAATGATGCGACACGTAGGTACCGAGCAGCACCAGGAACTCACCGACGAACCCGCTCAGACCGGGCATGCCGATCGACGCCAGCATGACCAGGGTGAACATGCCGGCGAACACCGGCGCAACCGACTGGAGGCCCTTCAGCTGGTCGATGTCGTAGGTGTGGCGTCGGGTGTAGAGGAAGCCCAGCAGGATGAACAGGGCCCCGGTGATGATGCCGTGGTTGACCATCACCAGGATGCTGCCCTCGAGACCCTGGGTGGTGAGGGCGAACAGACCGAGGATGGCGAACCCCATGTGCGACACCGATGAGTAGGCCACCAGTCGCTTCAGGTTGCGCTGCATGGTGGCGACGATGGCGCCATAGATGATGCCGATGGCCGCCAGGGTGAGCATGACCGGCGCGGCCCAGACCGTGGCCTCGGGAAACAGGTAGAGCCCATAGCGCATGAAGCCGTAGGTGCCCAGTTTCAGCAGCACACCAGCGAGGTCGATCGAACCGGCGGTGGGGGCCTCGGTGTGGGCATCCGGCAGCCAGGTGTGGAACGGCACCACCGGCGTCTTGATCACGAAGGCGATGGCGAAGCCGAGGAACAACCAACGCGCCTCGTTGCGCGAGATGGCGTCGCTGGCCACGACCTTGAGCAGGTCGAAGCTGGTGCCGCCGTTGTCGCCGGCGTGGGCCAACACCGCCAAGCCGATGATCGACACCAGCATGAAGGCCGAGCCGAACATGGTGAACAGGAAGAACTTGGTGGCGGCGTAGACCTTGCGACCGTGGCCCCACCGCCCGATCAGGAAGTAGAGCGGAACGATGGTCAGCTCGAAGAAAAGGAAGAACAGGAAGAGATCGAGCGAGACGAAGACCCCGAGGCAGCCCGCTTCGAGCAGGGTGATCCAGAGGTAGTAGCCCTTCTCGTCCTTGTCGGGCTTGGCCGCGAACAGGGCGATCGGAAACAAGATGCCGGTGAGCACCAGCAAGAACAGCGAGATGCCGTCGACGCCAAGGAAGAACTTGATGTCGAGCGACGGTACCCAGGTGTGCTCGACGACGAACTGGAACCCGGCGTCGTTGGTCTGGAACTGGTAGAGCACCCAGAGGGTGAGCGCGCCCGACGTCACCGCCGTGACGATGGCGATCAGCCGGTGCATATCGGGACGACTGCGGGGCACGAAGGACATCACCAGCGCGCCCAACAGCGGGATCAACACGATGGCGGCCAGCACCGGGAAACCCGATGCGGCATGGGCCGTCTCGGCCAGGGCGAACACGGAGGCGATCACCATGACACCTGCGTCAGCACCCAGAGCATCAGCAGAACGGTGCCGATCACGATGGCCAGGGCATAGGTGCGCACCAGACCGGTCTGGCTGCGGCGTACCACTCGGCCCGAGCCCCGCGCCACCACGGCGACGCCATTGACGGCACCGTCGATGATCGTTCGATCGAACCAGGCCAGGCCCTCGAACGCGGCGCGCCCGGGACGGTCCATGAAGTCGCTGACGGCGATGTCGTAGTACCAGCTTTTCATGAAGATCTTGCGTTCGAACAACTGTGGTGAGACCCGGTGACGGCAGTAGACGACGTAGGCCACGGCGATGCCGAGCAAGGCCACGACGGTCGACACCGTGAGCAGCACCACCAGGGTGCCGTTGCCGTAGTTGACCTGGGCCCCGTAGGCGCCGGTGACCGGCTCGAGCCAGTTCTCCAACCACTTCGTCGAATCGCTGAACGGCAGGTTGATGAACCCGGCGACGGCGGCGAGCACGGCCAGGATCACCAGCGGAACGGTCATGACCCACGGCGAATCGTGCGGATGGATCTCGTGGTGTTCGGTCGCCACCGCGGCGGTTGCCGGCTCGGACGCCGGGGTGACGGCTTCGGCGTCGCTATGGGCCTCGATCGTGCTGGGCTCGGCCGGATCGTTCCAGCGGGGCTTGCCGTAGAAGACCAGGAAGACCTCACGGCTCATGTAGAACGCGGTGAGCAGGGCGGTGAACAACCCGACGGCATAGAGAGCGGGACTGCGGTGCAGGGCGTAGGTGAGGATCTCGTCCTTCGACCAGAAGCCCGAGAACGGCGGGACGCCCGAGATGGCCAACCAGCCCACGATGAACGTGCCGGCGGTGATCGGCATGAGCTTGCGGAGCGCGCCCATTCGCCGCATGTCCTGCTCGCCATCCATGCCGTGGATCACCGAGCCGGCACCCAGGAAGAGCAGCGCCTTGAAGAACGCGTGGGTGATCATGTGGAAGATGGCGACCCAGTAGCCGCCGACGCCGACGGCCAGGAACATGTAGCCCAGCTGACTGACGGTCGAGTAGGCCAACACCTTCTTGATGTCGGTCTGGGCGATGGCGATGGTGGCCGCGAACAGCGCGGTGATGACGCCGACCCAGGCGATCATGGTGGTCAGCCAGGGCGACGCGGCGTGCAGCATCGGG
>JAYUBX010000263.1:0-3779 GCA_043740665.1 Candidatus Neomicrothrix sp. | reverse complement strand
CCAACCGCCGCCCGAGTTCATCGACGGGTATCGCCGCGGTCTCATCGGTCAGTCAAGCCACCGGGCGCAGCGCAGCACCAGCCAGCACCCAGCCGGCCCTGGCGAGCAACCCGATCAGCACCGGACTGGCGAGCAGCAAGACGATGCCAAGTCGTTCGCGTGCCCGGTCATAGCCATCGAGGGACGAGCCAACAACCAGCACGTCGGTACGGCCGTTGATCTCGAGGGGACGCGCCAACAGAAGGCTCGGGCCGCCCAGGTCGGCCACATCGGCCCGGAACCAGCTCGACCCGGCGACAGCAGCCAATTGGTCGGGCGAGAGGGCCGGCTGAGGACTGGGTCGCCGTCGGCGCCTGATCGACGACAGTGCCGTCGGGCTGCAGCACCTGAGCGAACGGATCACGATTCGGCAACTGACCGTTCTCGCCGGCGGCCACGACGGCCAGGTCGTCGCTGCGGCTGGCCAGGCCGCTGTCCACCGCGGCGAGCAGTTCGTGGTCGAGCACGACGTAGAGCAGACCGACCAGTACGACCAGGAGCACGGCCGATCCGGCGGCGAAGACCACAGCCAAGCGACTGCGCAACGATGACGGCAACAGGCGCACGCGCAGCAACCTAGGGATCCAGCCGGGACGCGCTCGGCCCGGTCGCGATCAGGTCGCCCCGGGCTCGGTGGCCTCGACCCGAAGTCGGTACCCGACGCCCCGGACGGTCTCGAGGTCGGCCCGGCCGAAGGGACGGTCGATCTTCTCGCGCAGGTAGCGCACGTACACATCCACCACGTTGGATCCGCCGTCGTAGGCGAAGTCCCAGACGTGCTCGAGGATCCGCGAGCGGGTCAGCACCTCGTCGGGATGGCGCATCACGAACTCGAGCAGGGCGAACTCTTTCGCCGACAGGTCGATGCGCTGGTCACCGCGCCGCACCACATGACTGACGGGATCGAGGGTGAGGTCGTCGACCTGCAGCACGACGGGTCGCTCGATCGGTCCCCGACGGGTGAGAGCCCGCAGCCGAGCAAACAGCTCCTCGAAAGCGAACGGCTTGGTGAGGTAGTCGTCGGCACCGGCATCGAGGCCCCGTACCCGATCCTCGACCGAGTCGTGGGCAGTGAGCATCAGCACCGGGGCCCATCGACTCTCACCGCGCAGGATGCGGCACACGTCGAACCCGTCGGGCCCCGGGATCATGGCGTCGAGCACGATGGCGTCGTAGTCGTGCTCACGAGCCGCCCAGAGCCCCTCGTCACCGTCGGCCGCCAGATCGACCAAGTACCCGTCGCGTTCGAGCCCCCGCCGCACCAGCGAAGCCATCTTGAGCTCATCCTCGACGACCAACACGTGCATGTCGGCGAGGCTAACGCTCGTCTCATGAGAGAAAGATGAGAGATCAGCTCGGCACTCTCATGAATGCCTCATGGACGCCGTGCGATGGTGATCGCGAAGGGGGAATCGTGCCCGCCCCCGGGAGGACGGTTGACCGATCTCCCGTAGCGAGAACTCCTTCGTCGACCGTCGGCAGCAGGTCCGTCCCCAGCCGGACCTGCTGCCCGGTTCGAGATGCGTGCCGGGGCTGCGACGCTCAGCGAGTGGTGGTGGGCGCGATCGTGCCGGTGTCGAAGCGCTCGACGTCGGTGATCCTGCAACTGAACGAGCCATCGACCGTGGTGACCGAGTTCGCCGTCCAGGTGGCGGTGCCGCCGGCGCTGACGCTGGGCACAATGTCGCTGCCGCTACCGACCTCGGTGCCGTTCTGTCGGAAGCTGACGGAGATCGTGTAGGTGCTGGCGTTCGAGCTGTGGTTGGTGATCGTGCCACTGGCCTGCATGTTGCCGCTCGTGTCGGTCGTGCACTGCATCGACCCCGACGAGACATCGTCATGCGGCGGGTGCTTGGCGTTGAAGAACAACGGGTTCGAACTAATGCCGGTGCGGTCTTCAACCTTCTGCTCGGCCTTGGCGTCGCTGTTCACCGTGTCGACGCCCTTCTTCACCAGGAAGCCGGCGGCCACCACGACGCCGATGCCGAGGACCACGGCGATGGCGAACACGATCAGGAAGGCCTTCAGACAGCCGTTGCCGCTCTTCTTGGCCGGTGGCGGGCCGGCATAGGCCGTCGCCGGCGGCGCGCCTGGGGGCGGGGCCGGCGGCGCAGCCGGGGGCGGCGCCGGTGCGGCCGGAGGAGGAGCGGGTGCCGGAGCGACGGGGGGTGGCGTGGGGGCGACGACCGACGGAGGCTCGACCACTTCTGGGGGCGCGGTGGGTCCTGGCACCTGCTCCGGCGGGTACCACTTGCCGTCGGATGCAATCCACCAACCTGGTCCCTGCGATGCGTCGCTCACGTACCCGCGTCCCCTTGTTCGGAAGTGCAGATATCCTACCCGTCCACTCCTAGCCGGGGCGGGACGACGCGATCAGACGGCGATCAGACCGCCAGCAGGTCGCGTGCGCCGGTGTCGCTCGAGGGGTGACGAAGCTTCGACATGGCGCGAGCCTCGATCTGGCGGATGCGCTCACGAGTCAGGTTGAAGTGCTCGCCGACCTCTTCGAGGGTGCGGGGCTCACCGCGGTCGAGGCCGAAGCGCAGCTTCAGGATCTCGCGCTCGCGCTCGTCGAGCGGGCCCAGCAGACGGGCGATCTCCTCGGGCAGCAGCGCGGTGGCGGCCACCTCGAAGGGCGACTCGGCCGAGCGATCCTCGACCACATCGCCCAACTCGGCGTCGCCGTCCTCACGGAGGGGTTCGCTGAGCGACAGCGGCTCGGCCGCGAAGCGCAGGGCCTCGGTGACCTTGTCCTCGGGCATCTCGACTTCTTCGGACAACTCGGCCAGCGTGGCCGGGCGGCCCAGCTTGAGCTCGAGGCGGGCCCGGGCCTTCTGCAGCCGGGCCAGCGTGTCGCCGGCATGGACGGGCAGCCGGATGGTGCGACCCGTGTTGGCGATGCCGCGGGTGATGGCCTGACGGATCCACCAGGTCGCGTAGGTCGAGAACTTGAAGCCCTTGCGCCAGTCGAACTTCTCGACGGCGTGCATCAGGCCCAGGTTGCCTTCCTGGATCAGGTCGAGCAGGGGCAGGCCCGACGCCTGGTACTTCTTGGCGATCGAGACGACCAGACGCAGGTTGGACTGCACGAAGGTGCGCTCGGCCTCCTCACCCGCCCGCAGGTCACGGCGCAGCTCGCGCTTGCGGGCCGGCGTGAAGGTCGCGCCGGAATCCATCTCGAGGCGCGCCGCGGCGCCGGCCTCGATGGCCTGAGCCAGGCGGACCTCGTCATCCTTGGTCAGCAGCGGGTACTGCCCGATATCGGTGAGGTAGAGCCGGACGAGGTCTTCCTCGTCCCGTTCAACGCGCTCCTTGGCCAACGTGCACCTCTTCATTCACAGGGATGGCCCGGGGGCCGGGTGGGGCGGGGTGGCAGTTCGATGCTGGCGGAGGCCGAGCCGTTGGTGCCGGGAAGGGGGATCGAGCTCGGCGCAGAGCCCGAAGTCGCCTCTCACGATACCGAGGCGGTCAAGGGGCACCACCCGATTGAGCCAGATCGGGCCCCCTCGGGTCGCTAACATGGCCTTCCTGTCGGCAGCAACTGACTGGAATACAGGGAAAAAATGTCACTCTCCGCGCGTGCGGGTCGATTCGAGGTCTGTCATGCCCGATGAGATCGAACTCACCCTGGTCACCATGACGTTCGACGCGTCCGACCCGGAACGACTGCTAGGCGTGCTGGCCAAGTACGTGGTCACCAGTCGCGGCGAGCCCGGTTGCCGCAACATGGACTTGGCGGC
>JAYUBX010000262.1:0-3970 GCA_043740665.1 Candidatus Neomicrothrix sp. | reverse complement strand
CGAGGTGGCGGGCGAATCCTTCGCTGGTGTCGCCCGACGGCAGAGGTTCGGTGGGAACGTTGGCCTCGAGCCACGCTCGGCAGTCAGCCCGAAAGGCTTCGTCGGTGTCGGTGAAGGTCAGGTCCATCGGTGTCAGCCTGACGCACCGTCAGATGAGCCGCAAGGCGACCGGCCCGCCGGACCTGACACCCCGTCAGATCATTGCGGTACGATGCGCTCATGGGCGAGCTTCCAAAGATCATCAGCGTCGACGACCACGTCATCGAGCCACCGAACGTGTGGACCGATCGACTGCCGTCGAAGTACTCCGAGGTCTGGCCTCGGATCGAGCGGCGCACGGTGAGCAACCTGCAGTTCAACGGTACGACCTACACCTTCGACCTCGATCCCGAAGGTCGGCCGGCTGACTTCTGGGCCTACGAGGATCTGTTGATGCCCCACCGGCGCATCATCGCGGCGGCGGGCTACTCGGTCGACGAGCGCACGCTGACTCCCATCACCTACGACGAGATGCGTCCCGGCTGCTACGAGCAGAAGGGCCGCCTCGAGGACATGGACCTCAACTGGGTCGAGGCCTCGCTGTCGTTCCCCACGTTCCCCCGCTTCTGCGGCCAGACCTTCCTCGAGGCCAAGGATCGCGAGCTGGCCATGCTGTGCGTCAAGGCCTACAACGACTGGATGGTCGACGAGTGGTCGGCCGGCACCAACAACCGGCTCATCCCCTTGTGCCTGATCCCCCTGTGGGATCCCGTTGCCGCCGGCACCGAGGTGCGGCGCAACGCCGACCGCGGCGTGCGGGCCGTCTGCTTCAGCGAGATCCCGTATCACCTTGGTCTGCCCAGCATCCACGACCAGGTGTGGAACCCGTTCTTCCAGGCCTGCCAGGACACCGACACGGTGGTGTGCATGCACATCGGTTCGTCGTCGAAGATGCCGGCCACCTCGCCCGACGCGCCCGCCTCCGTGCAGGCGACCCTGAGCTTCGGCAACGCCATGTCGTCGCTCAGCGACTTCCTGTTCTCCGGCGTACTGGTGCGCTTCCCCTCCATGAAGCTCGCCTACAGCGAGGGCCAGATCGGGTGGATCCCCTACATCCTCGAGCGGGCCGACGACGTGTGGCATCAGCATCGCGGCTGGGCCTTCCCCCGCGAGCAGTGCCCCGAGAAGCCGTCGAGCTACTACTACCGCCAGGTCTACGGCTGCTTCTTCCGTGACCATCACGGCATCAAGTCGCTCGACGAGTGCGGCGTCGACAACGTCACCTTCGAGGTCGACTATCCGCACTCCGACTCGACCTGGCCCGACACCAAGGCCGTCGCCGACGATCTCTTCTCGGCGCTCGACGACGAGACCACCTACAAGCTGGTGCGGGGCAACGCCATCCGCATGCTCGGCCTCGACTTCGACCAGTAGCTCAGCGCTGGCTGAGGTGGAACTCGCCTTCGTCAGGAGGCTTCTTCCAGAACTTCCATCCCCGCTTCGGGCGGGGCTGGTGCTCGAGCTCGCCGATCACCTGGGGCTCGGCGTCGAGGATGATCTGCTCGGCGTCGCGCAGCACGTCGGCGATGTCATCGGGATCATCGTCGGGCTCGGGCTCGACCTCGGTGGGCTCGAGCGACCCCATCTCGAACGATCCGTCATTCAGGCTGACCTCGAACTTGGGGCAGTTGTCGGGGCACTTCCACGGTGCCTCGGGCGCCAGGTCGAGTAGGCAGAACCGCGCCGTCTCGCCGCCGTCGTAGGCGCGGGACTCATAGTGCCGGCAGTTCTCTCGCATGGTCATTCGGCTTCGCTCCTGTCAGCTACGGGATTGGCGGCGAGCGTACGGCCATGGTCGAAGAAGGCCACGGCATCGGCGGCCGACCCGACCGTCGACGCCGGAATGCTCGCACCAAATGACTCGTTCCAGAATGGCCCTGGTCGAGGGGTCCACGGTCCGACGTACAGGTAGGGCTCGGCATGCTCGGCATCGCCGGGCGACACGCCGTAGTTGACCTCGGCCATCGAAATGCCCAGGTCGAAGTGCTCGGGCCACAGGGTTCGGACCGTCGGTTGTTCGTCAGCGTGATCGGCGGCGAAGACTCCGAGGGCGTCGTCGCCCAGCACCAGCCAGTCGCCGATGCGTTCGGCCACGGCTGGATCGACCGGCAGCACCGCGTCGAGGTCGAGCTGGTTCGAAGGGGTGTACACGATGGCGGGCATGCCCGGCGAGACCCCGTAGAAGTCGGCGGCCGCCCGCACGGTGGTGATCGGTGACTCGCGTTGCTGCCCATCAGGTCCGACGATGACCAGCAGGCCGTGAACAACCGACAAGCGACCACCGATCTCGGCGACCGCGGTCGTCGGCGTGGCGAATCCACCGGGCACCACCTGCAGGCCGATGTGGCCCGTGGCGGCATAGAGCCCAGCACCCAGCACGTGCTCAGCCAGCACGTGTAGAGAACGGACCGTGGGAGGGGCAGCACCATCAATCATGGCGGTCAGCATCCCACGACCTGGGTCCGGGGACGCGCGCGAGACTGCTACATCGTGGCCCACTTCACCGTCGACCCTGACCGTTCGACGATCACGGTGCTCGCCCGGCCCCGGCTGGCGCCGGACGAGCGACCGATCCCGGCCACGGTGACCGGAGCCGCCGACGTCGCCGACGACGGCTCGGTGACCGGGTCGCTGATGGTGACCCTCGACCCCGACCCCGTCAGCGGGTCGACGCCACCGGTGAGCATCGACCTCGCCGGGACGTCGGTCGTGCGCCAATCGGGACCCGCCGACCAGACCGTCGTCGACGGCCACATCGACCGGGCGGCCGCCCAGTTCGGCCGAGCCGGCTCTCCCCTGCTCAACCCGACCATCCAGTTGCGCTGGCGACTCGTCCTGCTCCCCGCGTGAACTCCGGCGCGACCTGCACTCCGGCGTAGATCCAGGTCGGGTCTCGACCTGGATCTACGCCACCTGGAGGGGCGCGATGTCTTGGGCGTCCAGCCACAATGAACATTGGGACTTCCATATAGATAGGACTTCCTCTATTCTCTGAGGGTGGCCACCCAGGAGCAGCGCAAAGCGGAGACTCGGCAGCGCCTGCTCGACGCCGCCGCCGCCTTGTTCGCCGAGCGCGGCATCGAAGCCGTATCGATCGATGCCATCGCCGAAGCCGCCGACCGCACGTCGGGCGCCGTGTACGCCCACTTCGGCAACAAGGACGGCCTGCTGCAGGCGCTGGTCGCCGACCTGGTCAACGAGACCGCCGCGGTGATGGATGCCGAGCTGTCGATGGCAGTCGAGGGCGACGACCAGCTCGCCGCCTTGTGGCAGACCTTCGCCAACCCACCGCCCGGTCCCAGCCGCGGCTGGATGCTGCTCGAACACGAGCTCTGGCTCTACGCCAGTCGCCACCCCGAGTCGCGATCGCACCTGGCGGCCCGCTACGCCGAGGCCCGCCGCATGACGACGGCCTCGCTCGCCGAATGGCAGGCCGACGGCCAAGCCGACCTGCCCGGCTCGGCCGAACAGGTCGCTCCGCTGCTCGTCGCACTGCTGATCGGCCTCGAGATGCAGCACCGTCTCGACCCCGACGCCGTGCCCGAGGACGCCGCCGTGATCGGCCTGCGGGCCCTCACCGGCCTTGGGCAAACCCCAAATCGCACCACTGCAACGAGGAGAACATCGTGAGTCTCGCCGATAGCAACCTGCTGGCCGACACGTGGGGCCTGGGCGTGCCCGTCGATCAGTTCGACCGCCTGCGCCGCGAAGATCCCGTCCACTGGCATCCCGAGCCCAACGACACCGGTTTCTGGGCCGTCACCCGCCATGCCGACGTCGTCGCCGTGAGCCGTGACCCCGAATTGTTCTCGTCCGAGCTGGGCTCGCCCTTCATCAGCACGCAGACCGACGAGGCGATGGAGCAGATCCGCCTGTCGATCCTGGGCATGGACGGAGCCAAGCACCACCGCTATCGCCGATTGGTGAGCAA
>JAYUBX010000261.1:0-1716 GCA_043740665.1 Candidatus Neomicrothrix sp. | reverse complement strand
TGGAAGGGCGAGCTGTCGGTGGGCACCGAGTCCTGGATGGTCGACGATCTCGACCCGACCGACCTCACGAACGTCCATGTCCAGCAGCTGAGTCGGGCTCGATTCACCTCGCCCGATGGTCAGATCCGCACCGGAGTCGGCGTGCTCGAGATCTTGGCCATCAACGCTCACGAGCCCACCGGTCTGACGGGATTCAGCGACGGCCACGCGTGACCACGATGCGGGCTTGGCGGGTGCACCAGGTAGGCGAACCGGCCGACGTGCTGACGTTCGAGACGGTCGACGCTCCTCGTCCGAACGACTCGCAGGTCGCCATCCGGGTGTCGGCCAGCGCCCTCAACTTCGCCGACTCGTTGCTCTGTCAGGGCACCTACCAGGACAAGCCACCGCGTCCGTTCACACCGGGCCTCGAGGTGGCCGGCACCGTGCTCAGCGCTCCCGCCGGATCGTCGCTGGCGATCGGCCAGCGGGTCATCGCCCTGCCCGCTCTTCCTCACGGCGGCCTGGCCGAGCAGACGGTGGCTGCGACGGCCGATGTGTTCGCCATCCCCGATTCGCTCGATGATGTCACCGCCGCGGCGCTGCCCGTCACCTATCAAACCGGGTGGTTCGGGCTGCATCGCCGAGCCGGTCTGCAAGCCCGCGAGACGGTGCTGGTGCACGCCGGTGCCGGGGGTGTTGGTTCGGCCGCGATCCAACTGGCCAAGGCGGCCGGCGCCACCGTGATCGCCACCGCCGGCGGACCCGACAAGGTGCAGCTCTGCCTTGACCTGGGCGCCGATCTCGCCGTCGACTACCGAGCCGACGACTTCGTGGCCGTCACCAACGACGCCACCGACGGTCGCGGGGCCGACGTGATCTATGACTCGGTCGGCGGTGACACCTTCGACCGCAGCCGCAAGTGCATCGCCTTCGAGGGTCGCATCGTCGTGGTGGGATTCGCCGGCGGTCGCATCGCCGACGCGCCGACCAACCACCTTTTGGTCAAGAACTACAGCGTCCTCGGCCTGCACTGGGGCCGGTACCGCGCCATGCGACCGGATCTGGTGCAGCAGGGCCACGACGAGCTGATGCGGCTGCACGCCGACGGCCTGATCGCTCCCCTCATCGGCGCCATACGCCCCCTCGACCAAGCGGCCATCGCCCTGACCGAGCTCACGCGCCGGGCCACGGTCGGCAAGGTCGTGCTGGTTCCCTGACCAATCGACCGGCCTCGACTCGTGCGCAGCGCCGAAGACCGATCTCGGTGTACACCCACGAGAAGAGTCCCATGCCCCCGGCCATCAACCCGCCGACGATGACCTGCCCCAACGGCATCACCATCAGCAGGCCAGCCGCCGCGCCGAACAACACAACTTGAGGCACCTTGTCCTCGTCCCAGTCGTGCGCGAACCCATCTTGGACCACGCCCATCGCCAGCCAGAAGGGGGCCTGGACCAGCACGGCCGAAAAGGTGCCGTGGCTGGTCTCGAAGGTCTCGGTGAACCAGAGCATCCCGAGCACGAACGGTGTCCATCCGATACCCAACCGCCACCACAGCGAAAGCCCTCGCCACGTGGCCTTCACGGTGCTTCCGCCCCCAGACGCGTTCACAACGCCGGCGAGCGCAGTACTGGTTCCGCGCCGGTAGGCCGCTCGGGGGTGGCCTACCGGGTGTGGCGGGAGATCCCCATCTCGGTGCCGGCGAACTCAGCCGCCGGGTGGTGGCCGGCCGAG
>JAYUBX010000260.1:0-4151 GCA_043740665.1 Candidatus Neomicrothrix sp. | reverse complement strand
TCACGAACCTCGCTCAGACGCCGTTCGGCGTCGGCGCGCCGACGGCGCATCGTGTCGAGATCAGCCGCCACCTCGCGAGCCGCTTCGCTCTGGCGTCGGCGGCGCTCGCGCAGACCTCCCAGCTCGGACTCGATGAGCCCCAGCCGTTCGGTGACGTGCACGATCAGTCGGTCGGTCGCCACCTGCCGCAGGTCGAGCTCGACCCGACGGGTCTCGGCCTCGGCCCGCTCGTGGGCGACGCCTTCGAGCCTCTGCTCGACCTCACCGAGTCGCCGCTGCAGGAATTCGCGGCGTTCGGCCACGCCGGCGCTGCGGATCTCGATGTCGGACCGCAACGCACCGACCTCGGCCGCCCGCTCTTCGAGCTGGCCCTTGGCTTCACCCATGGCTTGCCCGCGCTCAGCCCTCTCGGTCTCGGCCGCTTCGAGAGCGGGCAGCTCGGCCTCGAGCTCGCCGATGCGATCCTGCTCGCGACCGACCCGGCTGCTGAGCTCGTCGAGATGGGTTTGTAGGGCGTCAGCCTCAGTGGCGGCGTCGCGGCGATCGGTCTCGACCCGTTGCAGGCCATCGCCCGCCGCCGACAGTCGGCCGTCGTTGCCGTCGAGCTGACGTGAGAGCTCGTCCTCGGCATGGCGGGCCTCGTCGAGCGCCTGACGGGCGTCGGCCAGTCGGCCGTCGGCGATCACCACCGCGGCCTGGGCCGATTCGGCCCGAGCCCGGGCTTCGTCGAGTGCGGCACCGGTGGCCCCCGATCCGGCGGCGCCGACGCGCCATCCGCGGCGGCCGAAGCGATCGCCGTCGACCGTCACCACCACCAGCTCGGCATGAGCAAGGGCCGCGTCGACCGCCTCGATCCAGCCACCGTCGACCACCACGGCCGACCCCATCAGCGCATCGAGCAGATCATCGACGCCGGGGCGGGACGAGCGCACGTGACCGCGGACCAGTTCGCCGACGGCGGGGGCCGAGACCGGGGTGGGTCCGGTGGCGAGGGCCAGGACGGCTCCCGAGATGGCTTCGGCGTGCAGCGCCTCGAGCGCCCGCCGGGCGGCGTCGATGCCGTCGACGACCACCGCCGCCAACGCTTCACCGGCCGCGGCCTCGAAGGCGGCCTCCCAACCGGCGTCTACCTCGACCAGGTCGAGCAACGTGCCCAGCACGCCCTCGACATCGGCCAGCCGCTCGGCCCCGGCCAGCGAGCGAGCTTCATCGAGCGCCAGCGCCAACGCGTCGACCCGAGCCAGCCACGAGTGGTGCTCGGACTCGGCCCGGCGATGGGCGGCTTCGGCTTCGGCTCGCGACGTCTCGGCGTCGGATCGCCACTGCTCGGCCCCGTCGAGCGCCTCGACCAGGGGCAGCTCGGCCTGCTCGGCGGCCCGGATCTCGGACCGCAGCCGCTCGGCCTCCTCGGCCAACCGGTCGGACTTGTCGGTCAAGACGGCGAGGCGCGCCGCCATGCGGGCCCGCTCGCCTTCACCGCGATCGACGCCCTGACGCATGGCGGCCAGCTCGCCGCGAACTTCGGACGCCCGACCGCTGGGAGGGATCACGTCGCCGGCCCAGTTGGTCTCGAACCGTTGACGTTGGACAGCCAGTTCGGCCTCGGCGGCGGCCAGCGCGGCGGCCTGGGGTGCCAGCACCACGGCTTCGGCCTCGACATCGGCCAGCTCGGCCTGCAGTCGGGCCGATTCGGCCTCAAGCGTGGCGATGACCCCCTGGTCGACGAAAGCCCCCCGGTCGCGGTCGATGCCGCGGCGGCGCTCGGCCAGCAGTGACGACAGGCCGCGGGCCTTCTCGAAGAGCGACTCGAACTGGGCCAGCGAATCGCCGAGATCGTCGCCGCCCATCGCCGTGAGCCGAGCCTCGGTCGCCATGACCGAGGTGTCGAGGGTCGCCAGCTCGGTCTTGAGCTCACGGTCGGTCGTCGTCAGCTCGACTCGCCGCTGGGCGGCCCCGGCCAGCCGCGTGCGCAGACCGGCCAGCTCGCGCCCGGCCACGTGCACCCGCAGCGCCTGCAGCTCGGACACGACCGCCCCGTGCCGACGGGCGGCGTCGGCCTGGCGTTCGAGCGGCCGCAGCTGCCGGCGGACTTCACGCAGCAGATCCTGTAGGCGGGTGAGGTTGCCCTCGGTTGCCTCGAGCCGTCGCTCGCTCTTCTCCTTGCGGCGGCGAAACTTGAGCACACCGGCCGCTTCCTCGATGATCGAGCGTCGCTCCTCGGGGCGAGCGTTGAGCACCGCGTCGATCTGCCCCTGGCTGATGATCACGTGCTGCTGACGCCCGACCCCGCTGTCGCTCAGCAGTTCCTGGATGTCGAGCAGCCGGCACGGCACACCGTTGATGGCGTACTCGCTGTCACCGCTGCGAAACAGCGTGCGGGTGATGGTCACCTCGCTGAACTCGATCGGCAGCATGCCCGAGCTGTTGTCGATCGTGAGGGCGACCTCGGCCCGGCCCAGGGCGCTGCGCTTGGCCGTGCCGGCGAAGATCACGTCGTCCATCTTCTGCGACCGCACCGCGCTGGGCGCCTGGGCACCGAGCACCCAGCCGATGGCGTCGACGACGTTGGACTTGCCACTGCCGTTGGGTCCGACCACCACGGTCACGCCAGGTTCGAGATCGAGCACCGTGGCATCGGCGAACGACTTGAATCCCTTGAGGGTCAGGGTCTTGAGATACAACTCGACTCCGTAGGGCCTACTCCGCGGGCGCTGCTGACCGGATCGACCCTAGTAGCTCGTCGTCCCCGGCCCGTTCCGGTCGGTCAGACCTGGCAGATCTCGCAGAAATAGGTCGATCGGCCGGCAAACTTGGCCTTCGAGATGTTGGCCCGACGGCAGCGGTAACACGGCTGCTTCTCGCGGTCGTAGACCTTGTGATGATCCTGGTACTCACCCGGCTTGCCGTGCAGATCGACGTACTGCTCGTCGCCCAGCGTCGAGCCGCCGTACTTGATGGCGTCGTGCAGGGTTTCGACCACCGACCGATAGAGCCGACGCATCTCTTGGGTCGACAGCGAATCGCTCATGCGGTCGTAGCGCAGGCCGGCCGCGAACAAGATCTCGTCGGCGTAGATGTTGCCGACCCCGGCCATGATCGTCTGATCGGTCAGGAACGCCTTCAGCTTCATCTTGTGGTCCATCAGCTTGTGGCCGAAGACCTGCCACGAGACTGCCTGCTCGACCGGATCGAAGCCCAGCTCGCCCAGCTCAGGAGCGTCGACGTCGATGGTGTCGGGTGACGTGACGAACATCTCGCCAAACGTGCGCGGATCGACGAATCGCAGCTGCCCACCCTGGGTGAAGGTGATCACCACGTGGGTGTGCTTAGCCATGGGCTCCTTGGCCGCCACGCGCAGCAGCTGACCGCTCATGCGCAGGTGGATCACCAACAGGTCGCCGCTGTCGAGCTTGACCAGCAGGTACTTGCCCTTGCGTTCGACCCCGGTGATCTTGACGCCATCGAGCTTGGCCGCGAAGGCCTTCTTGGTCTGGCGGCGCACGGTGCGGGTGCCGTGGACCTCGACCGTCTTGATCTTCTTGCCGACTGCTTCTCGCTCGAGCTCGCGGCGGATCGTTTCCACCTCGGGGAGTTCAGGCATCTCAGGACTCACTCTCTCGGCTCCCGCCGGTGACGGCGGAAGCAGGTTGGGCCGGGTTGGGCCCGGTACGGGTGACCGGAGGGACGGTCGGGTCGGAAGGGTCAGGGCGATGCCGTTCGGCATCGCGAGGTTCACTCAGGTCGATCGATTGGTTGGCAGGATGGCGGGGACCGAGCCGATCGGCGCGGGTACCGGACGACACCTGGTCTCGCAGGTGCAGCCACGCGGTGCGGGCCGCGGCCTGCTCGGCCAGCTTCTTGCTGCGGCCCTCACCTTCGCCTTCGATGTGGCCGCCGATGCGCACGATGGCGAAGAACAGCTTGTCGTGGTCAGGACCCTCGTCGCGCAACTCATAATCGGGGAGCTGTTCGAACTCGCGGGCGGCCAGTTCTTGGAGCTGGGTCTTGAAGTCGTGTCCGCCCGGGCCTTCGGCCGCCACCGCGATGCGGTCGCCGAGCACACCGAGGACGATGGCATTGGCCGCCGGCCAACCCTGATCGAGATAGGCCGCACCGATGACCGCTTCCATGGCATCGGCCAGGATCGAGAG
>JAYUBX010000259.1:0-3417 GCA_043740665.1 Candidatus Neomicrothrix sp. | reverse complement strand
AACCGGCGGAGCTGCTCGGAGAGGCGGCGAACGGTGCTCTGCGTGCGCTCGCTGGCGTCGATCCAGTCGTAGTGGACGCGTGCCAGACGGGGATCGAGGTCGGGGATGGTCTCGATCTCGTGAAGGCGGTCGAGCAACTCGGACAGCTCGGCCTGGCGTTCGGATGAGAGGAGCAGGTCGTAGAAGGCCCTGAAGCTTCTGCCCTGGTCGGATTCGGCGATGCCGCTGCGGTTGGTGAACAGGTCGTCGAGCAGCTCACCTTTGGAGCCTTCCCAGAGCGCGATCTGCTCGCGGAGCCCCCGGTCGAGGTCGCGGAAGTTCTCCTCGACCTGGCGGAAGTCGGCGAGCAGCTCCCGGGCGGTGCGACCGAACTGCTGATAGCGGTCGCGCTGGGTGACCGGGTCGGCGAGGGCGATTTCGCCCGCGTCGAGGCGCTCCATCTCCGCGTCGATGGCCGCCCGGCGGCGTTGGAGGTCGGCGCGGCGCGCCGCCGGGTCTTCGTCGGCGCCGTAGACCATCTGGCGGAGCAGCTCGAAGATGGTGGTGAGGCGGGACTCGGTGCCGATGAACGAGCGAGCCTGCAGGTCGTCGACCCAGGCCAGCGCTCTCTCAACCGCTGGGGAGAGGTCATAGTGAGGCTCGTCTGAATCGGGCGGGTAGAAGCGCCGGAGCCAGCCCTTCTCGGAAGCGGACCAGTCGTCGAGGTAGTGCTTCGCCGGGCGGGGGAATCGGGGCGAGCCCGCGTCGTCAGTCAGGCGCTGGTTGAGGGCGTAGAGCTCGTCGTCGAGCTCGTTGACCAGCGTCGCGGCGGGGAGGTCGCTGGCATTGGCATCGACGAACACCCGGCCGAGGAAGCTGAGCACCAGGGCGGCATTGCGAGATGAGAGCAGGGCCCACGCCGCGTGCCGATTCTTCAGCTGTTCGATCTCGTCGTAGTCCATCGTCCACCTGGTCGGGCCGGGGCCGGGTGCAGCATCCTCGGCTCCGCACGAGCGTAGGCCGCGCCTGTGACACCTCAGCCGACCGGCACCGAGCGGAGGGCCGGCGGTGTTCGCGGCGTGGACCGATGCGGATGCTTCTGCCACAGTCTGACCGACCACCACCCGAAGGAACCGCCATGTCGCGCGTCCGCATCCATAACTTCTCGATCTCGCTCGACGGGTTCGCCACCGGCGAGGGACAGTCCCTCGACACGCCGTTCGGCCACGCCGGGCATCGACTCCACGAGTGGATGATCGCCACCCGGTTCGGTCGCCAAGAGGTCCTCGGCGAGTCGGGCGGCACCGAGGGCATCGATGACGTGATGGCCCAGCGACACGGACCCGGGATCGGTGCGGAGATCATGGGTGCGGGCAAGTTCGGCCCTCCGGGCTGGCAGGACGACCCCGAGTGGCGTGGGTGGTGGGGCGACAACCCGCCGTTCCACACGCCGACGTACGTCCTGACCCACCGTCCGCACCCGTCGCTGGAGATGGAGGGTGGTACCACGTTCCATTTCCTCGACGCTTCGCCCGCGGATGCCCTCGAGAGGGCACGGGACGCCGCCGCCGGTCAGGACGTCCGCATCGGCGGGGGCCCGACCATGGTGCGCTCGTTCCTCGCCGCCGGTCTCGTCGACTACCTGCACGTCGTGCAGGTGCCGATCCTGCTCGGCCGCGGCGTCCGCCTTTGGGACGGGCTGGAGGCGTTGGACCAGCAGTACGACGTCGAGGCAGTCTCGACGCCCAGCGGCGTCACCCACTTCACGTTCACCCGCTGACGCCTTCCTGCTGCAGTTGAGGACGTCTTTCCGTACCTCTACTGCCGCAAGAACCGGGGAGCCCGTCTCATCCTCCGCGGCTGATGTTGGCGGTGTGCCTCTACACCGATCACCTTTGGAGGAACAGTGGAGAAGTTGGGGCAGAAGAAAGGCCCTTCCCGGTTCCCCGGAAAGGGCCTCGGACCTGCTGTTATAGATAGTGGCGGGGGCAGGATTTGAACCTGCGACCTTCGGGTTATGAGCCCGACGAACGCCCGTTCGTCCTGTCCCATTCAGTACCTCGCAGTACCTCTGAGCTGGGCTTTTCTGCATCGGTGCTCCCAGTGGGTACCAACCCGTGTCGCGGGTTTTCGTTCCTCACGGTAGAAGCCCCGGTAGAAGAATTGGCTCCCGAACGAGGAACCGATGACCGGCCCGCTGACTCGGTCACGCGTCGAATCTCGTCGAAGGCGGTGCGGATGAACTCGATCGGGCTCGGTTGACCTTCGGGTTCGATTCTGCTCCACGTGTCGACCGGGACGGCTCCGGGACTCAGTGACAGGCCCGGAGCGTCGAACCCGGCGAGCTGGGCCAACTCACCAGGTGTCTCTTCACCACCCACCCACCCCACGAACGCAGGCACCGCGTCGAGATCGGGCACAGAGGTGATCGCGAACACGTCGTAGCCGAAGTCGGCGAGCAAACCCCCAAGGGCACCGAGGTACGCGGCGGTGCGTTCGACGCGCTCGTCGTCCAAGGCCCACTCGCTTGCTCCGAGTACGGCGACTGGGCCGGTGCTGGGCCTGGTTCGTTCACCCGGCGCTCGTCCGCCGAGCCGGAAGTGCTCCGCATTGTTCGCGGCGCGCTCGCGACGGCGTCGGCCGATGACGTCTGCGTACGGGGCGGTGGGGTCTTGGAGCTTCACGTGGTGACCTCCTCGATCTGAAGGATAGCGGTCAGGTCCCGGACGGCGATCTGCACATGGGATTGGCTGCGGATCTTCGATGCTTCGAAGATCGGTTCGCCTTCCTCGAAGATCGCCCGCACCGACCGGACCAGTCCGCCATCGGCGGCGACACGATCGCAGTAGAAGTTGATGGTCGCGGCGTCACGGGCATGGTTGCCGTGATCGGTGTTGACCGGAATCGGGACACCCGAGGTGATGCACTCGAACGCGAACTCGAAGTCCGCGTCAGCCACCTTCACCTGCCACGACGGGTTCAGGAGGTCGAGGCACCCCTCAAGATCAACCCGAGCGACGACCACGGCAGCGTCCGCGCCGTAGCGGGCCTCCGCCCACTGTTGAGCTCGCCACGGCGAGTCCTGCCAGAGGTACAAGCCGGTCCCAAGCCATTCGAAGTGCTGGTCACTTGGTCGGATGTCGCGAGCGAGCAGGTGTGCGACAGCGTCGCGGCTCGTGCCGTGGAACCCGATCGCCTCGCTCGGCAGCTCGATCACAGGTGCGCTTCTCCGCTCGGTCGTCGACCACGATCATGACAGGGGGCACTGACAGTCACCGACCGCGCCTGTTGGTGGCCGCCCCGGCGTGGATCAGCGTCGATCTGCGGCATCGATGCTTGCTGTGGGCGTCAGAACCCGACGCGCCGGGAGGGAAAGAGGCGCGATAGACCACGAGTACTCTCGAGCCCGTGACACCGAGCCCTCGCGACGACCTTTCC
>JAYUBX010000258.1:0-2105 GCA_043740665.1 Candidatus Neomicrothrix sp. | reverse complement strand
CATGGCGACTGCCACATCTCGACAGAACGGAGCGACCAGCGGGGCGGTCACGAACAATGGCGTGGCCAGGACCACGGCGTCGGCCGGGTACGTGACCGGTCCGTCGGTGGCCGTCGTCTCGACCCGATAGCGACGGCCGGGCTCGATGCCCACCTCGGTCACTCGGGTATCGACGTGGATGTGGCCACCGAGATCAGTGATGGCATCGACCAACCCGTTGACGATTCGAGCCATGCCGCCGGGCAGGCCGTAGAACACCGGCGCCGGGTCTCCACCCGCTGGGGTCACGGCCGATGCCGCCAACTGGGCGCGCGCTCCGGCGATCAAGCTGCCGTGGTTGCTCACCGCGGCCGCGAACTGTGGCGCGCCGGCGGCGACGCTGAGCCAGTCGGCATTTCCGGCGTTCACGCCCGACAGCAGCGGGCCGACCAGCACCTCGTAGACCTCGTCGCCCAGCCGTCGGCGCACCAGCGCACCGACCGACTCGTCGGCGTCGGATCGAGGGTCGGGCCCCATGGTCAGGTCGAGAGCCGCCCGGGCCACGCCCGCGGGCGAGACCACACCCGACTGAGTCAGCGCGTCGAGGTCGGTGGGAACCCCGAGCACCAGGCCGGTCGGAAATCGGCGCAGCGCGCCGCGGCTGTAGAGGTAGGCTGACCGCTGGGCGGGGGTGACCAACTCGGCGCGCAGGCCGAGTCGGTCGCACAACGACACGGCATCGGGCACCCGGGCGAGAAACGCATCCGCAGCGCAATCGACGTCGAAGCCGGCGAACGGTTCGGTGGTGATCTTGCCTCCGACTCGGCCCGCGGCATCGAGCACCGTCACCCGTGCATCGGCCCGCTCGTCGAGCAGGGTCAGGGCGGTGGTCAACCCGCTGATGCCGGCCCCGACCACGACGATGTCCATGAGATCAGCGTCCGGCCTGGTCGGCGCGATCGAGCACTCGCTCGGCCAGGGCCGCCATCACCGTCGGATCGGCGTTCAGCGACCGGGTCCTCGAGAAGGCCAGACCGTGGTCGGCGGCGACCTTGGTGGCCTCGATGTCGAGGTCGTAGAGCACCTCGAGATGGTCGGACACGAATCCCTGGGCACACACGGCGACGCCTTCGGTGCGACCGGTTGCCCCCAACTCGCGGATGACCTCGAGGATGTCAGGGCCGCGCCAGGGCTCAGGCGTCCGGCCGGCGCTCTGCCACGCGATGGCCCAGTCGGGCCACGGCAGCAATCCCACTCGTTCGGCTATCGCCGCCGCGCTCTGGCGCAACTGATCGGGGTAGGGGTCATCGACCAGCACCCGCTCAGGCAGTGAGTGCGCCGTGAAAAGCACCTTGTGGCGCGGGGGAAGTTGGGCGCGGGCTTCACCCAGCGCGGCGGTGAGGAAGTCGAGATACGCCGGTTCGAGGTGCCAGCTGTCGATGGGCAGCAGCTCGATGCCCACCTCGGCGCCCTTGGTGGCGGCGCGCTGGTGGTATTGCCCGACGCTGAAGCCCGAGTAGTGGGGCGCCAATACCAGCCCCACTGCTCGGGTGATACCCCGATCGGCCAGGGTCTGTACCGCATCTTCGACGAAGGGGGAGGCGTGCTTCTGGCCCAGGACGACATCGAATTGGCCGGGACGACGCCCGTCGAGGGCGGCGGCCAGGGCGGCCCGTTGGGCCTCGGTCCGTTCGGCCAGGGGGGAGATGCCGCCGATGGCCTCGTAGCGTCCCTGCAGCTGGGCCAACAGTTCGGCCGTCGGCGGTCGACCCCGCCGGATGTCGGTGTAGTACGACTCGACCTGGTCGGGCGAGCGAGGAGTGCCGTAGGCCATCACCACCAGTCCGGTGCGGGTCTCACTCATCTGATTGCCCCCCATCTGTCCGGCCGATCCGATGCACCAGCTCGACCACTCGCTCGAGCACCGACGGATCGGTTTCGGGCAGCACCCCGTGGCCCAGGTTGAAGATATGGCCCGGATGGCCGGCGTTGCGGTCGAGTACGTCCCGCACCGCCGTTTCGATCGCCGGCCAGGGGGCCAGGCAGATGGCCGGATCGAGATTGCCCTGCAGGGCATGGTCGGGCCCGACCCGGCGGCGGGCGTCGTCGAGGGTAACGCGCCAGTC
>JAYUBX010000257.1:0-2742 GCA_043740665.1 Candidatus Neomicrothrix sp. | reverse complement strand
GGTTCGAGCAGATGGGGAAACGAGGTGTCGGTCATGGCTGAGCGTCGAGGATCGCGGTCGTCTCGACCAGGGCTTCGATGGCTCGTTCGATCTCGAGGGCGAACGCCAGTTGGACGGCGCGCATGGCGATGGGCCGAAGCTGACGGAGGGCGGCCGACCGGTCGTCGGCGGTCGTCGCCGTCGGGAAGCCGAGGGCGGAGTCGTCGACGAAGACATGGACGAGCTCGTCGGCCAGCCCGCCAATGTGGGTGCGCATGGCGATCCAGGCGGCCGAAGCGACCTGGGCGTTCGCTCCGGCTTCCATCAGCTGTCCGGTCAGTTCGAGCAGGCTGACACTGCCGACATCGAAGCGGCCTGGCTCATCGGTCTGCCGATCGATCACGTGGTGCTCGACCAGCTCGTCGATGGTCTCTCGCCGGGCAGCGCCGACCATGGTGAGCACCTCACCCTCGGTCATGACGGCTGACCGGTCGTCGATCCAGGGCTCGAGCAGCTCGTCTCGGATCTGGATCAGCGATCGGAACGACTCGCGCTCGCCCGCAGGGTCGGCGAGGACCTTGGCGATCGCGTCGAGGGCCAGGCCTCGGGCCCGGAGGGCGGCGATCAGGCGCAGCCGGGGCAGTTGGTCGGCGTCGTAGAACGCTTGACGGCCGATCCGCTCGGGCGAGCTGATCAGTCCCGACTGCCGGTAGAAGCGGATGGTGCGGGCGGACACTGCGCTGGCCGCCTCGAGTTGGCCGATGGTGTAGTGAGGCGATGGGCCTAGGGATGGGCGTGGTGAGGGGTAGGGGTCGGGCGAAGGGTCGGGGTCGGACGGGCTCACGGCCCCATGATGCCTGGTGGGGCGGAGGTCGTCGCGTCAGAACGATCGGGAACGGAGCCAGTCGATGACCAGGTCGACCGTCGGTCGACGGTGGCCGTTCAGATAGTGGGGTGCGCCTCGGATGGTCGCATAGGTCACGTCGGTGGCCCCCGATCGATCCCGGATGGCTTCGGCTTGGTGCAACCGGATCTCGGTGTCGCCCGTAGGGTGCACCACCAGCGTGGGCACCGTCACCGCCGGCATGGTGTCGGCCAACCGGGCCGAGGACGACAGGCCGGACCACGTCGAGAGCCAGCCCCGGGCGGTCATGGTGCGGTAGATGGTGAGATACCGGGCGTGCACCGCTCGGCGTCGGGTGGCGTTCCAGCGGGCCGACCCTCGTTCGAGCTTGTTCGACGCCTCGCGTGCCGTGGCGCGGTCGCCCAGGGCCCTGGTGGCGACGGCATCGATCCGGGCCACGCGTTGGCGTTGGGCCTCGCGATAGCGGGCCAACCAGCCACGGTCGTAGGTACACGGTTGCGGCCACGGCCGCCATCCGTTGTCGGGGTGGAACATGTCGAACTCGGGATCGACCGAGAACGGATCGTTCTCGTCGGTCACTGACGGGTCGATCACCTGAAGCATGAACACGCCTTCGCCGGGATGAGCGGCCAGGGCGACGAAGGCGTCACCCAACGATGCCCCTTGGGCGGTCGAGGTGACCTGGCTGAGCGCCATCAGCGAACCACCGCCGCTGTTGCCGAGCAGCACCACCGACTCGGTGCCGCGGCGCCGCAGCTCGGCAATGGCGGTCTGCACATCGACGACGGCGTTGGCGTGCAGGCAGTCGGTGTCGTTGTTCACGTACCGGGTCGCGAACCCGAGGACGGCGTACCCCGCGGCGGCCAACAGCGGACACGCGTAGTGCACGCTGAAGTCGCCGCGCGGGTGGGTCAGGGCGACCGCGGTGTGCCAGGGCGCGCCGGCCGGTGGTGTCCAGAGGATGCCGCGGACGACCGCACCGTCCGGACTGACGAGCGTGATGGCCTCGCGGGTGGGCGCGGTCGCCGGATCGTCGGCGGGGTCGGGCCAGTAGCCGAGTACCGGGCGCGGCGTTGCCATCAGTGGTGCCCGACTCGCTCAGCCGGCGGCGACCGGTTGGGTGGCGCGGTGGAAGGTGGGCACCGGTGGCGTCTCGAGGGCAGGGGCGGGATCGCGGAGCAGGTCGAGGGCCTCGCGGCGGTCGTCGTCGTTGAGCGGACGGCTGTCGGCACACCATTCGACGAGGATGCCGTTGGGGTCCATGGCGTAGATCGACAGGCAGAACCCGTGGTCGATCTCCATGCAGTCGATGCCCTGGTCGAGCCAGCGTTGGCGGTGGTCGTCGACGGTGGTGGTCTCGGCGTGGAACGCGATGTGGTTCACCCAGGGCGGCAGTCCCGCTCCGGTCGAGATGGCCGGGTCGAAGTCACCGATGCCGTCGTCGTGCAGGTCCCAGAACGCGATCAGCCCGTCCCCACCGGTGTCGTAGAATAGGTGCTTGGCCCATCCTCCGGCGTTCTCGGTGGGAGCCACGACGGCTTTGACCAGCTCGAAGCCCATCGCCTCGGTGTAGAACGCGTGCGTCGCGTCCATGTCGCGGGTCGCGAGTGCGATGTGGTGGTAGGCCATCGGATCCCCTTGCGTCTCGCCGGGATCGGTCCCGACCGACCCAGGTTCGCACATCACTGCCGCGACGGCTACGAGCTACCGTCGAGCTGTGCCGCCCGCTCGCCTTCCCCTGCTCGGTGCCGTCGGTGGAATCTTCGTTGGTGTCGTCGTGTCGGCGATCCTGATGGCCGGCGGTTCGTTCGACGGACGGTTGACGCCAGTCGTCCAGCCGGATGCGTCGGCCGCGTTCGCCACGGCGTTCCAGCGCAGTCTCGAGGGGACCTACGCAG
>JAYUBX010000256.1:0-1518 GCA_043740665.1 Candidatus Neomicrothrix sp. | reverse complement strand
GCGGTCAAGGGCATCGAGATCGGCGACGGCTTCGAGGTCGCCGGCCAGCGGGGGAGCGAGGCCCACGATCCCATCACCTGGGACGCCGGCACCGTGTCGTATCGGCGCGAGACCACCCGCGCCGGCGGCCTCGAAGGCGGCATGACCACGGGTGAGCTGCTTGTGGCTCGCGTCGCCATGAAGCCGCTGGCCACCCTCAACCGCCCCACACTCGGCACGGTCGACACCGCCACCAAGGAAGCGACGGTGTCGTTCAAGGAGCGCACCGACGTCACCGCGGTGCCGGCTATGGGGGTGGTGGCCGAGACCATGGTGGCGCTGGTGCTGGCCAACGAGGTGCTGCGCAAGTTCGGTGGTGACTCGATCGGCGAACTGGTGCGCAACCACCGCAGCTACGCGACCCAGGTGCGAGAAGCGGCCGCCCGCGTGGCCGAGCGGCCTGACTCTGATGGCGAGCTGTTGAACTGGGACGAGACCTTGGCGTTCGATGCTCTCGACGAGTCACTCGGCGAGCCCATGGCGGTTGACCATGTTCCTGGCGACTCGAAGCTGACGTCATGAGCTCGTCCCCCGACGCTCGCCCGGGTCACGTCGTGGTGGTGGGGATGATGGCAACCGGCAAGACCACCGTGGGTCGCTGGCTGGCCGATGCCCTCGGCCGGCCCTTCTTCGACAGTGACGAGATGGTCGAGGCCCGAACCGGTCACACGGTCAAGGAGTTGTTCGAGTTAACCGGAGAAGCCGGCTTCCGTGCCGTGGAGTCGGCCGCGCTGGCCCTCGGGCTGGCCGACTCGACCCCCGCCGTCATCGCCGCGGCCGGTGGCGCCGTGCTCGACCCGACCAACCGCCGCCTGATTCGCGCCGCGGCGGCCGCCGACGGACTGGTGGTCTGGCTGCGAGCCGACCCCCAGGTGTTGGCGGCTCGGGCGATGAGCGGCAGTCACCGCCCACTGCTCGACGATGATCCGCTGGCGACCCTCACCCGCCTCGCCGGTGTGCGCGAGCCCCTCTACCGAGAGGTGGCCGATCTCGAGATCGACGAAGACGACCCTGACGGTCCGTTGTCATCGGTCGACATCGGCGCCCGCATCCTCGCCGTGGTTCGGCCGGGGGCGACGGTGACCTCATGATCGTGATCCCGGTACCCCTGGCCGACCGGCCCTACGACGTGTTCGTCGGCCCCGGCGTGCTCGACGCACTCAACGACGTCTTGCCGCCCGCCGCCAAACGGGCGGCGATCGTCACCCAGGCCGGTATCGACATCGACCTCGCGGTCGGCATCGAGCACCGGACGTTCCTCATCGGCGCCGGCGAGCCGACCAAGACGTTGGCCACCGTCGAGGATCTCTGTCGGCAATGGGCCCAATGGGGGCTCAACCGGGCCGACGTGGTCATCGCCGTGGGCGGCGGCATGGTGACCGACGTGGCTGGCTTCGCCGCCGCGATCTATCACCGCGGCATCGAGGTCGTGTTCGTGTCGACCACGCTGCTCGGCCAGATCGACGCCGCTGTCGGCGG
>JAYUBX010000255.1:0-4709 GCA_043740665.1 Candidatus Neomicrothrix sp. | reverse complement strand
CGGTCGTAGTAGCCCAACGAGAGTCGCTGCAGGTGGGCGAAGATCTTCACTCGCAGGGCGAACAGCATGCGCTCGGCGGTCCGTCCGGTGACCAGCGTGTAGGCCCGCGTCACCACCCAGTCGGTCAGGACCGCGGCCAGGAACAGTGCCGATGCCACCCACAACGCCGTCGTGTCGTCCACGTTGACACCTTGATCGATGCCTCGACGCACGAGCAGGGGACCCAGCAACGTCAGCACGGCATCGAGCGCCACCAGTACGAAGCCGAAGATGAGCATCCGCCGCCACGGGCGAACGAACTGCAACACCCGGAATCGGCCGGGCGTGGCCTTGGCCGCCTCGACCACGTCGACGTCAGGGTCGTCGTCAGCCGGTGGCAACCGGTCGAGGGCGGCCAGCAGCTCGGGGGTAGCCGCCAAGGCCATGCCACCCATGGGTCCACCGCCCACGCCCCGCCCGGCTCCCGGCCCGAACCGGGCGGCAGCCGAGACCGACGCGGTGGCGACCGGGGCCGATCCGTCGTCGAACGGCGCCGCCCACGCCGACGGGGTCACGCCGAGCGCGGCGTCCACTGCCTGCACCGCCGCCACCGCGTCGTCGCCTTCGAACTCGTCGCTCGACCCCGCCAGCAGTGCGACGTAGGCGGGACTGGCGACCAGCAGTTGTTCGTGGGTTCCCTCGGCGACGGCTCGACCGTCCTCGATCACGATGATCCGTTGGGCCAGTCGCAACGTCGATCGGCGGTGGGCGATCAGGATCGTCGTGCGGTCGACCATCAGCTCGCGCAAGGTGTCGTGGATCGCCTCCTCGGTAGTGGCGTCGACCGCCGAAGTCGCATCGTCGAGCACCAGGATCCGGGGGTCGGTGATGATGGCCCGGGCCAGGGCGATTCGCTGGCGCTGCCCGCCCGAAAGGGTCAGGCCCCGCTCCCCCACTTCGGTGTCGTAGCCGTCGGGCAGCTCGGCGATGAATCGATCGGCCCCCGCCGCCCGAGCCGCCGCCATCACCTCGGCGTCGGTGGCTTCGGGTCGGGCGTAGGCGATGTTCGACCTCACGCTGTCGCTGAAGAGAAAGGCCTCTTCGAACACGATGCCGACCTGACGTCGCAGCGAGTCGAGCGACAGGTCCCGCACGTCGAGGCCGTCGACCGTGATGCGGCCCGACGCGATGTCGTAGAAACGGGGCAGCAAGGCGGTAACCGTCGACTTGCCCGATCCACTGGCCCCGACCAGCGCCACGATCTCGCCGGCGCGCACGTGCAGATCGAAGTGGTCGAGCACCGGGCGGCTGCGGGCGTAGCCGAAGGTGACGTCGTCGAAGTGCACGTCACCCCGGGCCGGTGGCAGCTCGATCGCATCAGGCTTCTCTTGCACCGACGCGTTGGCGTCGAGCACGTCGAGGATCCGTTCGGCCCCCGCCCGCGCCTGTTGACCGACGGCGAACAACGTCGACAGCATCCGTACCGGCGCCACCAACTGCACCAGGTACGACGAGAAGGCCAGGAAGGTGCCGAGCGTCAGATGGCCCTCGATTGCCAGCCAGCCGCCGAAGGCCAACACGGCCACCTGCGCCATGGCCGGGATGGCGGCCAGCGCCGGGGTGAACCGGGCTTGCAATCGCACCAGCCGACTGCGCGAGGCGAAGAGGTCCTGCGAGGCGGCGGCCAGATGCCGCAGCTCGCGTTCTTCCTGGCCGAACCCCTTCACCACCCGCACACCGGTGACCGCTTCGTCGACCACGCCGGCGACCTCACCGGCCCGCTGTTGCGCATCCCAGGTGGCGGGAAACACCGTGGTTCGCAGCTTCAGGGAAACGATCAGCAGCGCCGGTGTGGCCACCAGCATCACGAGGGTGAGCGGGGGCGAGAGGATGACCATGATCACCAGCGACAACACCAGCATGACGATGTTGCCCAGCATGATCGGCAGGAACGACAGCAGCCCCTGCAGCAGACCCAGGTCGGACGACGCCCGCGACACCATCTGCCCCGTTTGCAGTTGATCGTGGCCGGCGAAGTCGAGTCGCTGCAACCGCTCGTAGATGGCATTGCGCAGATCGAACTGCACGTCGAGGCTGACCCGACCGCCGATCCATCGGCGCACGTAGGCGCCTACGAACGACACCAGGCCGGCCAGGACCAGCAGCACCAGCCAGGGCCCGATCGGCCGGGTGTGATTCACGATGCCGTCGTCGATGATCACCAACTCGATCACCGGCGTCAGGGCCATGATCGCCTGACCGAAGACGGCGGCGCCGAAGGCGATGATGACGTTTCGGCGATGGGCGAGCAGGAAAGGCGAAAGCCGCCGAATCCATCCCCCCGACCCGACCGGCGCGGGCTGCAACGTCGTCACGATAGTTAGCCTAACGAAAGGCTTCGCTGATCGGTCAGGGTGCGGCGGCGGCCTCGAGCAGGGCCAGGGCCTCGGTGGCTCGCCGGCCGTGCAACGTTTCTTCGCGGCCGTTCAGCCGCAGCAGCCGAGCCACCTCGGGGTCGGTCTCGGCGTCGGCCCACCGCTGATAGCCGGCATCGCCGTCGATCTCGGCCTGCACAATGAGCGGAAGCAGTTCGAGGCCGATCGAGTCGGGCAACGGGATGGCGAAGCGCTCGAGCACCTCGGCCGACGGCTCGTAGTCGCGACCGAGCTTGATGGCGATCGCCCGCTGGATGCGCCGAGCGTGGCCTACTTCTTCGCGGCCGTTTCGCCGCAGCAGAACGGCGGCCTCGTCGTTGCCCACGCGATCGGCCAGCGCGTTGTAGAAGTCCTCACCGCTGCATTCCAACTGGAAGAGCAGCTCCATCGCGGCCACGTCGAGCTGCTCGACAGCCGCCAGCTCGGCCGACGCCGAGAAAAAGTCCCGCACCGGGGCTGGTTGGCTGACTGATTGATCGGGCACGTGGTCCTCATTCCGTTGGAACGGTCCGTTGTGGTCGCGGACTCTAGGTCGTGGTCGACGGTCGGGGCGGGCCGGCCGAGGTGAAGCGGGTGCCGGGTGGATCGACGGCCCACTCGGGGGCCGCGCCCCACTCGTCTTCGAAGACCAGCTCGGCCATCGGCCGCCGCCGGGGCAGGCCGTGGTTGCCCTCGGGTCGACCTAGCGTGATGGTGGCGGCGATCCATGCTTCATCGGGAAGTCCCAGCACCGGTCGAAGCTGGTCGGCGACTGCCCCGTGGAACCCGGTGATCACCCCGCCGTAGCCCAGGGCCCGGGCGGCCAGCAACAGATTCTGGCACGCCGGGTAGATCGATGACCCCTGCGAGGGATCGTCGGCCCGATATCGCACCAGGCACGGCAGGATCACCACTGGGGCTTGCTCGAACTGGTCGACGTAGCGCTGCATGGTGCGCGCCATGCGCGCTTTCGGGGTCGAGGCATCGGTGCCCGATCCGCGGTCGTAGCCATCGTGGGTGACCTTGGCCGCCCAGAACGCTCGGGCGGCCTCACCGATCAGACGGCGGGCCTCGATGGCCTTCGGGCCGTCCCGCAGCACCACGAAGCGGAACGGCTGGCGATTCGAGCCGCTGGGAGCTCGTGTCGCCGCGAACAGCATCGCCCGCAGGGCGGCGGGCGGCACCGGCTCGTCTCGGTAGCGGCGGATCGATCGAGTCGTCGTGATCCCCTCGAGCATCCCCACGGCGTCGCCCGGCAGCGGCTCGTCGGCCAGGTTCACGTCCGCCGGATCGGACTGATTCATCGCCGGGCCCATCAGTGCTCGAGGGCGAGTTGGTAGAGCAGGTCCATGGTGCGGCTCCGCGAGGCCTTCCGGTCAGCTCCAACCGGGAGCACCGCCGCCCAGACGTCGGTCGCGCCAGCATCGAAGAGAGCGTGGATGCCGACGGTCACGGCCGCCTCGTCGCCCACGATGGCCGCGTCACCAGGACCTTCGGCCTGGCCGATGTCGAGCAGCCGCCGGTAGTTGGGCAGCGTGCCGTAGCCGGCGAACAGCTCGGCGGCAGCCCGGCGGGCCTCGCCGACATCGTCGTGCACCGCCACCGGCAGGCCGGCCACGATGCGCGGCTCAGGGCGCCCGGCGGCCGCCGCCGCGGCACGGATGCGAGGTGCCACGTGCACCTCGATCGACCGGGCATTGCCCATCCACAGGATGGTCCCGGCCGCCAGCTCACCGGCCACCCGCAGCAGCCGAGGCGCCAGCGCCGCCACCAGCACCGGAACCGGAAAGTCGGGGGTGGGTCCCCGCGTGCCGGTGTGGACCCGGAAGTCGTCGCCGTCGAACTCGACCGCGCCGTCGGCCAGCAACGTCGTGAGCACCTGTACGTACTCGTCGGTGTGACGACCGGGATGGTCGTACGACAGCCCGTAGGCATCCTCGATCGGCGGCCGGTGCGAGGGACCGATGCCCAGCGTGAACCCAGGGCGACCCATGGCCGCCACCACCGACCGGGCCCGATTGGCCATGAGCAACGGATGACTCGTGTAGGTCTGCAACACCGAGGTACCCAGCTCGATCGACTGGGTGGCTCGGCCGGCCAGGGCCATGGCCACCAGCGGGTCACCGCCAATGGCACTGGCGTACCAGAGGCTCGAGAAACCGGCCGCCTCGGCCTTCACCGCCTGTTCGACCATGGCGTCGACGGTCTTGGCTCCACCACTCAGCCCGATGCGCATGGTCGGAGGGTACCTGCGCCGCCGATGCCCGGGCCGGGCGCGTCACCGGCGGGCGGGGTGCCGACCCACGGCACCCCGCC
>JAYUBX010000254.1:0-1833 GCA_043740665.1 Candidatus Neomicrothrix sp. | reverse complement strand
GCTCACCCTGGCCACGTCGTTGTGGTGGATGGCCGGGCTGTGGGCCGAAGGCCGCTACGGGCTGCCGGTGATCCGCTACACCGAGACGTATCGCTCCGTCGCCACGGTGTCGAACCCCACCGAGGTCTTCCGCGGGCTCGGCTACTGGTTCTTCTACGGCAACGACAAGCTCGGTCCGTGGACCGAATCCAGCGCCACCTACACGACCAACGTGGCCGTCCTCACGCTCAGCTACGCCATTCCGATCCTGGCCATCGTCGCCGCCGCCCTGGTGCGGTGGCGCTACCGAGCACTCTTCCTCGGCATCGTGGTGGTCGGTGCCCTGACGGCCGTCGCCGCCTATCCGTGGTCGAACCCCTCGCTGGCCGGCTCGATCTTCAAGGCCTTCACCCGCACCGACGCCGGCCTGTCGCTGCGCAGCACGCCTCGAGCGGTACCACTGGTCGCCCTCGGCCTGGCCCTCTTCCTGGGCGCGGGCGTGTCGGCCATCGGGCAGCGACTGCCTCGCCTGGCCCTGCCGGTCACCGCCCTGGCCGCCCTCATGCTGTTCGCCAACCTGCCCACGCTCTGGACCGGCCAGATCGTGTCCAAGAACCTGCAGCGCCCCGAGCAGATCCCGCAGTCGTGGCAGGACACGGCCGACTATCTGCAGAGCCAGGGCAACGACACCCGGGTGCTCGAACTGCCGGGCAGCGACTTCGCCAGCTATCGATGGGGCAACACCGTCGACCCGATCACCCCCGGACTCATGACCCGGGGCTACGCCGCTCGCGAGCTCTTCCAGTACGGATCGGCGCAGTCAGCCGCCTTGCTCGACGCGCTCGATCGGCGTCTGCAGGAAGGCACGATCGACTCGCGATCCATCGGTCCCATCGCCCAGGTCCTGGCCGCTGGCGACATCGTGTCGCGCAACGACCTTCAGTACGAGCGATTCCGCACTCCCCGGCCCCCGCAGCTCTGGGATCTGCTGGTCCACACTCCCGGGCTGGGACCCGTCCTCGGGTTCGGTCCCACCACGCCGAACGTGGCCGGCCCCGAGCAGCCCCTGATCGACGAGGTCACCCTCGGACTCGACCCGACCCTGGCCGTGCCGCCCGAAATCGGCGTGCTCAAGGTGAAGGATCCCGTGGCGATCGTGCGCACCCACTCGGCCGACGGTTCGCTGCTGATGGCCGGCGATTCGGAGGGCATGGTCGATGCCGCCGCCTTCGGTCTGATCAAACCCGCCCAGGGCATCTTCTTCGCCGCGTCGTATGCCCCCGATGCCCCGGGGTTTGGACCCATCTATGACGCGGGCGCCGACCTGTTGGTCACCGACAGCAACCGCAAGCGGGCGGTGCGGTGGGGCACGATCCGCGAACAGTTCGGGTACACCGAACGGGCCGGCGAGGTGGCCCCCTACGACCCGACCGACCAACGGCTCGAGGTCTTCCCCAACCAGACCGAAGCCGATCAGACCATCTCCGAGCAGCGCGGCAACGCCACCGTGACCGCCACGGCCTACGGCAACCCGGTGACCTATACCGCCGACGACCGGCCGGCCAACGCTCTCGACGGCGATCCGGCCAGTGCCTGGCGTCTCGGCGCCATCGACGACCCGATCGGGCAGCGGCTGAAGATCGATCTGGCGACACCTCTGACCACCGATCACCTCCGTTTGCTGCAACCGATCAACCTGGTGCGCAATCGCTGGATCACCAAGGCCCGACTGCACTTCGACGACCAACCACCCGTCGACGTCGACCTGGGTCCCGAGTCACGGACTGAACCAGGCCAAACCCTCACCTTCTCGAGTCGGACCTTCCAGCATCTGCAGATCGAGGTGCTGGCCAC
>JAYUBX010000253.1:0-2528 GCA_043740665.1 Candidatus Neomicrothrix sp. | reverse complement strand
ACAGGGTGGCCGCCGCGACCTCAGCGGCTCGTTCGAGCGTGGTCGCGTCGAGCTCGAGTTCGATCTGGCGGCGGGCCATGGTCGACGCCACGCGGGGCGCGCCGAGGGCGACCATCCAACCCAGGTCGACGGCCGGCACCAGGTGCAAGGTGCCCCGCATGGGCCACGACCGCACCACGTCACCGGCGTCGAGCGCCGCCTCGGCATCAGCGCGGGTTCCGCCGGCGATCCGCAGCGCCACCGAGTCGAGCGCACCAGGAAAGTCCTGGGCCTGCAGCGCAGTCATCCAGGCCACCACGTCGGCCGCGCTGGCCTCGGTGGGATCCACGATGTGCTGCGCCGCCAGCCGCAGGCGCGCCAGATCGCCGGTCGAGGTCATCGAGCAGTTCTACTGCGGCAGCATCCCGTAGGCGTGCGTCGGGTGGATGGTGAGCACGAGCCGCTGATCCTTGACCATGGTGGCGAAGTACTCGTCCCAGTCGGGATGGTCACCCTGCATGGCCCGGTAGAGGTCGGCCAGCGCCTGCCCGGTCGCGTCGCCCGGAACGGTGCTCACCGGCGAGAGCTCGGCGTCGCCTTCGATCACCGCGTAGGCCCAGAAGTCGTCCTGGTTGATGTGCAACGACACGCGGGGATCGCGGGCCGCGTTCCTGGCCTTGGCCCGCGGGGCGGTGACCGAGATGCGGATCAGCCCGTCGTCGCCCACGACGAACATGATGTTCGAGGTCTGGGGCCGACCGTCGCGCTTGATCGTGACGAGGACGCCTTGGGGATGGTCGCGGGCGAAGGCCAGGGCGGCATCGAGTTCCATCTTCCGACGGTACCCAGATGCTTGATCTGCTGCGCCCGCGAGCCGATGGTGTTTGCATGGCGGACCCCACCGAAACCGACGTCGAGACAGAGGGTTTGCCGCCGGCGCCGAAACCGCGCCGCCGGCGGGCCCGGGCGCGATCTGGTGGACGCACCGCGCCGCCGACCTGTCGGTGGGGTCGAAGCATCAAGTGACGATCGGCGTACGCAAGGTCGGCCCGGGGGACTGCATGAACAACATCGACGACTTCACCGTCAAAGGTCACTACTTCTTCACGCGCGACCCTGCGCCCGACCAGTGGGGCACCGGCAGAGTCGCCGGCACCCTCCTGATCACCGCGCCTCCGGGTCCGGGCCCGACGGCAGTCTTCACCACCGATGGTCGAAACGAGACCGTCGCGCTCTCCGGTGGGTTCACCGGTGTTCAGTTCTCCGACATGGACTGCAGCATGGTGCCCTCGTCGCGGGCTCCGTCCTAGCGGACCATCTTCTTGATCTCGCTGAGGACGTCGGGGGTGAGCTTGGGCAGCACGTCGATGGCGGCCAGGTTCTCGTGCACCTGCTCGACCCGGCTGGCGCCGGTGATCACGGTCGACACGTGCGGGTTCGAGGCGCACCAGGCGATGGCCAACTGCGACAGGGTGCAGTCGAGGCGTTCGGCGACGGCCGCCAGGGCGTGCAGCTTGTCGTTCGATTTGGGGTCGGTGAGCATCTCGGCCAGCCATTCGTAGCCGGGCAGCGCGGCACGGCTGTCGTCGGGCACACCGTCGAGGTACTTGCCCGACAGCAGGCCCGAGGCCAGCGGGCTCCAGGTGGTGAGGCCCAGCCCGATGTCGTCGTAGAGCCGGGCGTATTCCTTCTCGACGCGCTTGCGCTCGAACAGGTTGTACTGGGGCTGCTCGACGACCGGCTTGTGCAGGTGGTGACGCTCGGCGATCTCCCACGCAGCGCGGATCTCGTCGGCCGACCACTCGGACGTGCCCCAGTAGAGCGCCTTGCCCGACGACACGATGTCGGACATCGCCCACACGGTCTCTTCGAGCGGGGTGTTCGGGTCGGCTCGATGGCAGTAGAGCAGGTCGACAAAATCGAGGCCCATACGCTCGAGTGACCCGTCGATGGCCTGCATGAGGTACTTGCGGTTGAGGGTGAGCTTCATGTTCACCGCATCGTCGATGCCCCAGTAGACCTTGGTCGAGATGACATAGGAGTTGCGGGCCCACCCCAACTCGGCGATGGCCTGGCCCATGATCCGCTCGGACTCGCCTCCGGCGTACGCCTCGGCGTTGTCGAAGAAGTTGACCCCCGCGTCGCGGGCCACCGTGAGGCAGTCCTTGGCCAAGGTCGTGTCGACCTGGGTGCCGAAGGTGACCCACGAGCCGAACGACAGAACGCTGACCTGCAGACCGCTGCGCCCGAGGCGCCGATATTCCATGGGCATGTGTAGCGCCTCCTGAGACGGTGTCGGACGTCGTCCGATTCTCGCCGCAACCTATCGGCCCCATCAGCCGTTGCAACGATGGCGTGCGATACCGTCGGCCGTCGCCTCGCTCAGCCGGGCCAGATGGGTCAGACGGGCCCCTCTGGCCGAAACAGGGATCCGAACGCCGCCCCATGCTCTTCCCCACCATCGACTTCGCCATCTTCTTCCTGGTCGTCTTCACCGGGAACTGGTTGCTGCGTCCCTACCGCCTGGCGTGGCGGTGGTTCATCCTCGC
>JAYUBX010000252.1:0-3220 GCA_043740665.1 Candidatus Neomicrothrix sp. | reverse complement strand
GCTGCGCGAGAACGCCCAGCCGGTGGCCGAGGTATGGATCGAGCCCCGCATCGCCGACCTCGACTCGTAACTTTACATAACTAGTATTATGGGCGGTTCGGATCGGCCTCGTGGGATTCTCCGGAGCCAGCTGCACCTCAGCGATGCCGATCACTCCAGAGAATCGTCACAAGCGTCGTAGGGTTCGGGGATGGCGCCAAGTGACTACCTGCCGGCTCGGCACCTGGGGCTGCGGGACCTGCCGCCGGCCATCGCCAGCCGGATCCAGTTCGACCAGGCCGCGCCGCGCCGCTTGCGCAACTCGGGGTTACCCGACGAGGTGCAACTCGAGCTGCGCGACCTCTGGAATGGCATCGCCGCCGACATCTACGACGAGGTGGCCGGGCTGCGGCGTCGCCAGGCCCTGAGCCGAGAGACGGTCGAGCGGGCCCTGGAGCGGGTCGCCGGACGGCTGCTGCAGGCCGAGCGGGTCGTGATCGTCACCGCCGTGCACTACCCGGTGCCCGGCAATCGTGAATGGCGCCATGTAGCCCTGGCCGGTGCGGGTGGCGCCACGGCGGCGGTCGCCGAGGAGATCGCCGCCATCGGTTCGGCCGGCACCGCCGCATCGATTGCCATCACCGCGGCCGTCGTCGGTGAAGTGTTCGAGAGCTACGTCGCCGCGTCGGTGCGTACCCGCCAGTACATCGGGGCCGGTCGGTCGCCGGATCCCGCCACCATCGTCACCGACCTGGCCGAGGCGGCCGGCTACGGCGAATCGGCTGGGCGCCGCGCCACCCAGCGCGTGGCCCACGACGCCGCCGCCTGGCTGGGCGAGCGATTGGTCACCCGAACTGCAGTTCGGTTCGCCCGCAGTCTGATTCCGGTCGTGGGGGTCGGTGCCGGTGCCGGCATCTCGGCGTTCGGGGTGGCTCGGGTCACCCGGCTGCCCCTGCGTCCGGTATCGGAGGGCGAGGTGCGCCGGCTGGCCGACGACGTGGTCGCCGAGAACCTCACCTACGAGGACGATCGTCGCCGGTTCCTGCAGCTCACCGCCCCCGACCCGCCCCCGCTGAATCCACCCGCCCCGCCTCCCCCGGCGCCGAATCCACCGGCTCCCCCTCCGCCCCGACCCTGACGGGTGAGGTCCGGGCGGGAAGTCAGGCGGTGATGCCGGCGGCGATGGCGCGGGCGGCGTGCGCGATGACGGCGTCGGACTGGTGCCCGCTCAAGCGGCGGCGCTCACCGGTCAGGTTCTCGGCGATGCCGGTGAAGGTCATCCACACGAAGGGCATGATGAACGGCTCGTCGACCAGGGTCAGTCCCTGGGCATCGGCGGCCCGCCGGATTCCGGCCATGACCAGCTCGCCCTGGTCCATGGCCGCACCGTGCAGCAAGGCCAACAGGTCGGCCGGTAGGTCGTGGTCGCCGGGCTGGTCGTCGCCGTGCTCGACCGACCAGACGGTGAACGAGCGGCCGTACGTGCCGTACAGGTCCAGGTAGGCGGTAGCCAGCTCGGTCAGCAGCCTGGCCAGGTCGTCGGCCCGGGCACACATCGGGGCTATGCGACGGTTGTGGGCCTCGATCGCCTCGGCGTAGAGCGTGGCGAAGATCTCGGCCTTGGTGGCGAAGTACGAATAGACGGTGCCGGGGCTCACGCCTGCCCCCTGGGCGATGTCGCGCACGTTGAGCGCCAGGTAGCCGTGCTCGGCCAACTGCTGGCGCGCCGCGGCGAGGATGTCCCGACGGCGGCCCTCGCGGTCGCCCCATCGGGTCGCCGGGGGCTTGCGGCTTGGCGCCTTGCGCTCGCTACGAGTTCCGGCGGTAGCGGCCACGTCAGTGGGCCGAGCCGTTGCGCAGCAGCCGACCGGGCACGGCGTCGTCGGCCCCGATGGCGTCGACGTTGTGCTGGCGGATGACCACGCCGTTGACGATGACGGCGTCGATGCCGACGGCATCGGCGATCAGGCGGTCGGCGCCAGCCGGCTGATCCTGCACCCGGCGCAGATCCGAACAACCCACGGTGTCGGGGTCGAACACCACGACGTCGGCCGGGCGACCGATACCCAAGCGGCCGCGGTCGGTGATGCCGAACACGTCGGCCGGTTCGGACGTCAGCTTGCGTACCGCTTCCTCGATCGACAGCGCCTTGCGGTCACGGACCCAGTGCGACAACAGATGGGTCGAGAAGCACGAGTCGCAGAGCTGGCTGGCGTGCGCTCCGGCGTCGGACAGCCCCAGCATGGTGTGGGGGTCGGTGAGCAGGGTCTCGACCTCGTCGTCGTCGTAGTTGAGCACTGCCATACGAAACCGGGCGCCGAGCTCGGCCTCGAGGGCCAGGTCGAGCACCAGGTCGGTCGGGTCGATGCCTCGCTCCCCCGCCACCTCGCTGACCGTGCGGCCCTCGAGGTCGGGGTCGGGCGGGAACCACGAGACGACGGTGCGCTCCCAGCTGCCACCGAGGGCGCCGGCGGTCCCCGACGCCATCTTCTCGGCGAACGCCCGGCGGAACTCGGGGTCGGCGTAGATCGCGGCTTTGGTGGCCAGGTCGGTGGCCGACGAGATGGGTCCGAACAGTTTCATGCTCTCGAACGGAAACGGTTCGGCCATGGTGAACTCGAAGTTGAGCGGGCGGCAGCTCACCTGGGGGTAGACCGGCAGACCCCGATCGCGCAGTTTGATCGATTCGGCCAGCAGGTAGGCCGTCACGCCGGGTCCACCGGCCCCGCCGAGCAGGGCGGTCCACGAGATGGGACGCCCGGTGGCCTCGGTCAGCTCGGCGAACTGGTCGAAGGTGAAGCCTCGCCCGATCGTCGCCTGGATCACGCCGGTGCCAGCATCGCCCAGGGCGCCGGCCACCTCGAGGATCTCGCCGAAGTCGGCGGCCCGACTGGGCACCGGGCGACCCTCGTAGCCGACGTGGGTATCCGATTTCGACGTGGCGAACCCGACTGCACCGGCGGCGATGGCCTCGGCGACGATGGCCCGCATCTGGGCCACTTCGTCGGCCGTGGCCGCGCGCTCGGTCGCCTCGGGACCCATGACGTAGAGCCGCAAGGGTGTGTGCCCGATCATGGCGGCCACGTTGACCACGGCGCCGCGCGCCTCGACCGCGTCGAGGTACTGGGGGAACGTCTCGAATGGCCAGGTATCACCCAGGCCGGCCCGCAAGGCGTCGGCGCTCATGCCTTCGACCTTCTCGAGCGTGCCGACGATCAGGTCGCGGTGCTCGACGCGGGTG
>JAYUBX010000251.1:0-7749 GCA_043740665.1 Candidatus Neomicrothrix sp. | reverse complement strand
CCAGCCAGCGGAGCGACGGCCATCGGCACCGAATCGGCACCGAATCGGTAGAGGTTCCACCAGTCCGATCGATCCGACACGAACCAGAGGCTGCCGTCGGCATGCCACGAGGGCTGAGTGATCGATTCGGTACGACTGCCGGCGACCCGACGCGACCCACTGATCGAGCAACCAGCAGCGTCGGCGACCAGGTCGGCGGTCCACAGTTCAGTGCCGTCCCAGGGCATGTCCGGGTGGTTCCACTGCAGCCACGCGATGGTGCAGCCGTCGGGGCTGACGCAGGGTGCAGCCACGAAGTCGGGGCCTGAGACCAGCACGGTCGCCGCACCGCCGAATCCCGGGATCGCCACCACCTCGTTGACGGCCTCACCGGTGGGCGTTCCGTCGGGGTCCGGAGCGGGATGGCGTTCACGAACGCACAGCACCCATCGCCCGTCAGCGGTGAGCGATCCGTCGGCGTAGCGATCACCTTGGGGATGGGCGGGTTCTGCGGTGAGCGCGACGGGTGCCAGCTCGAGGTCGGGCTCGGGCGCCGGGTCGATGCGGTACAGGCGCTGATCGGACCAGTTGGCGAAGAACAGCGTGTCGTCGTGCAGCCACCACGCCCCACCGCCGTATTCGTGAACGCGCGTGCGGGCGGAGTAGCCGGCCGGCACCACGTCGACGACGGCGCCATCGGGTCGATGGCGGACGATGACGACCCGGCCACCGTCGTCGGGCCTCGATTCTGCCCACCAGACGTCGTCGTCACCGGCCCGGACGTCACTGAGTCCGACCGAGCCGGATACGACCAGATCGGTGGTGATGGGAGACGGCCAGGACCCGTGAGCTCGCAACGATGCCACCGGTCAGTCCTGAGCAGTGCCGAGCAGCTCGGCGATCCGAGAGACACCTTCGACCAGCTCGTCGTCGCCCAGCGCGAAGGACAGGCGGGCATAGCCGGGGGCGGCGAAGGCCTCGCCGGGCACGATCGCCACCTTGACCTCGTCGAGGATCAGCGCGGCCAATTCGGTCGTGGTCTGGGGACGGTGGCCTCGAATGTCCCGGCCCAGCACGCCCTCGAACGACGGAAACGCATAGAACGCCCCTTGCGGCTCGAGACAGGTGACGCCCGGAATCTCGTTGAGCAGGCGGTACATGGTGCGGCGGCGACGATCGAAGGCGCTGCGCATCATGGCGACGGCTTCGAGATCGCCCGCGACCGCAGCGAGCGCGGCGCGCTGCGAGACGTTGGCCACGTTCGACGTGGTGTGGGACTGCAAGTTGGTCGCAGCCTTGATCACGTCGGCCGGTCCGATCATCCAGCCCACCCGCCATCCGGTCATGGCGTAGGTCTTGGCCACACCGTTGACGACAACGCACTGGTCGGCCAACTCGGGCACCACGGTCGGCATCGAGGTGAATCGATGGTCGTCGTAGGTCAGATGCTCGTAGATCTCGTCGGTCACGACCCAGATACCGTGCTCGAGGGCCCATTCGCCGATGGCGCGGACATCGGCCTCGGGATAGACCGACCCGGTCGGGTTCGACGGTGACACGAAGACCAGAGCTTTGGTCTGGGGAGTCCGGGCCGCCTCGAGCTGGTCGACGGAGACACAGAAACCGGTCGATTCGTCGGTCGGCAGCACCACCGAGACACCACCGGCGAGGGCAACCGGCTCGGGGTAGGTCGTCCAGAACGGTGCCGGGAGCAGGACCTCGTCGCCGGGGTTGAGCAGCGCCTCGAACGTGTTGTGAACGGCGTGCTTGCCTCCGTTGGTCACCAGGACCTGACTGGGCTGGACCCGATAGCCCGAATCGCGGAAGGTCTTGGCCGCAATGGCCTCCTTCAGCTCGGGCAGACCGCCCGCCGGCGAATAGCGGTGGTTACGGGGGTCGCGACATGCCTCGACGGCCGCCTCGACGATGTGGGCGGGCGTGGGGAAGTCGGGTTCGCCGGCGCCGAAACCGATGACCGGTTCGCCGGCCGCCTTGAGGGCTTTGGCCCGGGCGTCGACGGCGAGGGTGGCCGACTCGGTGATGGCGCCGACCCGGCGGGAGATTCGGTCGAGGGTCATGGGGGTCTCTTTGCGGGGGTGACGGCCAGGGCGCTCTGACGCTAGCGCCCGGTCGACCCCGGTCCGGTGCCTATTGGCGTCGATTCGGTACCGATTCGGCGCCGATCGGAACCGATTTCGTGATGGGGGCGGTCGGCCGCGATAGTTGGAGCGATGACCGAACCGCTGCCCGCCATCTCCATCCCCCGCGATCTGCTGCCGGCCGACGGTCGATTCGGCTGCGGCCCATCGAAGATCCGCCCCGAGGCGGTCAACGCCCTCAACTCGGTTGCTTCGAGCTACCTCGGCACCAGCCACCGCCAGGCCACCGTCCAGTTCACCGTGAGCCAGCTGCGTAACGGGTTGGCCGAGATGTTCGCGCTGCCCGACGGCTACGAGATCCTGCTGGGCAACGGCGGCTCGACCCTGTTCTGGGACGTGGCGACCTTCGGTCTGATCGAGCAGCGGAGCCAACACCTCAGTTTCGGCGAGTTCTCGTCGAAGTTCGGTGCCGCGGCCAAGGCTGCACCCCATCTCGACGATCCCGAGATCATCGAATCGGCGCCGGGCACCCGCCCGCACGCGCACGCGACCGAGGGCATCGACACCTATGCCCTCACCCACAACGAGACCTCGACCGGCGTGTCCATGGACATCCGTCGGCCGGTCGGGATCGCTGACGATGCGCTCGTCGTCGTCGACGCCACCTCGGCCGCCGGTGGCTTGCGGTTCGAGCCTTCGCAGGTCGACGTCTACTACTTCGCCCCGCAAAAGTGTCTGGCGTCCGACGGCGGCCTGTGGCTCGCCGCTGTCTCACCCCGAGCCATCGAACGAATCGAACGGATTGCCGCATCGGGACGCTGGATGCCGGCATCCCTCGACCTGTCCATCGCGCTCGAGAACTCGCGCAAGGACCAGACCTACAACACACCGGCGCTGGCCACCATCTTCCTTGCCGTCCAACAAGTCGAGTGGGTCAACAACAACGGCGGTCTCGAGTGGGCTGCTGGCCGCTGTGACCGATCGGCCCACACCATGTACTCGTGGGCCCAGGCCGCCGACTACGCCAGCCCGTTCGTCGTCAATCCTGCCGATCGCAGTCACGTCGTGGCCACCATCGACCTGGATGAGACGATCGACGCCACGATCGTTTCGAAGGTGCTGCGGGCCAACGGCATCGTCGACACCGAGTCGTATCGCAAGCTGGGCCGGAACCAGCTTCGGATGGCCATGTTCCCGGCGATCGACCCCGCCGACGTCGAGGCTCTGACCCACTGCATCGACCACGTCGTCGGCTCGCTCACCTGAGCGGCTTCCGCCGCGCCAGACTGGGCAGCACCACCCCGCTGGCGTGGTGCTGACGAGGGGGACGAGATGTCGAGCCAAACGGAGATCCGGGCGGGATTGACCGGACCGGGCGGGATGTTCGAGGTCGTGACCGGCACGGTCGACGGAATCGAGATGTTGGTCTACAAGGACCGACCGCCCCATCTGCGATCGGTGGCCGAGATCGCTGCGGGGCGGGGAAACGACCAACCGTTCCTGGTCTACGGCGACGAGCGGATCGGATTCGGCCAGTTCTTCGAACGGGTCAACCAGATCTCCCGCGGCCTGGCCGAGCAGTTTGCCATCGCCCACGGTGACCGGGTTGCCGTGCTCTCAGCCAACAATCCCGAATGGTGCGAGACCTTCTGGGCCACCGTCAACCTGGGCGGGGTCCTCGTCGGGCTCAATGGCTGGTGGAAAGCCGACGAAGTCCTGTATGGCCTGCAGGACAGCGGCGCCCGCCTGCTGATCGCCGACCGAGGTCGGTTTCTGCGCATCGCCGACCAACTCGATCAACTGCCCGACCTCGAGGCGGTGTTCTTGATCGACGCCGATCCGAGCGAGTTCGGTGATGATCCCCGGCTGCACCGATTCGACGACCTGCGCACCGAAGGCGAGGCGGCAGCCCCGACGACGCCGATCGACGAAGGTGACGCGGCGGTCATCTTCTACACGAGCGGCACCACCGGTCGGCCCAAAGGAGCCATCTCCAGCCACCGCAACATGCTGGCCAACCTGACCAACACCATCTTCAACACCGTCGCCAGCGGCATGGTCGTGGCGGCCGCGGCTGAGGCCAGCGGCGGCGAGCCCGCTCCCCTGCCGGCGGCTCCGGCCCAGGTGGCGGCCCTGCTGACGTCACCGTTGTTCCACGTGTCGGGTTGCCATTCCAGCCTGGTCGTCGGTACCCTCGGCGGCGTCAAGCTGGTCATCCCCCAAGGTCGATTCGAGCCAGAGAAAGCACTGCAGCTCATCGAGGACGAGTCGGTCACCATCTGGGCGACCGTACCCACCATGGTGTGGCGGGTCTGCGAGTTCCCTGACCGGCACGACTTCGATACGTCCACGGTGACCAGCGTGGCCTTCGGTGGGTCGCCCTCGGCCGACGAGTTGCAGCGGATGGTACGCGAGACGTTCCCGAACGTTCGCAGTACCAGCAACGCCTACGGCCTGACCGAGTCGAGCTCGGTGGCCACGGTCATCAATGGGCAGGATTCGATCGACAAGCCCAACTCAGTCGGGCTGCCCATGCCGGTCGTCGAGGTGATGATCGTCGACTCGGCCGGTCATGATGTCGGAGCGGGCGGCACGGGTGAGGTGTTGATCAAGGGGCCGATCATCATGCCTGGCTATTGGAACAAGCCAGAAGCCACCGCCGAGACGGTGATCGACGGGTGGCTGCACACCGGCGACATTGGTCGACTCGACGCTGACGGCTACCTGTTCATCACCGATCGGGCCAAGGACATGATCATTCGCGGTGGCGAGAACATCTATTGCGTCGAGATCGAGCAGCGGCTGGTCGAGCACCCGTCGATCGCCGACGCTGCGGTGTTCGGTGTGCCGCACCCCGAATTGGGCGAGGAGGTCAAGGCCGTCGTGCAACGCGCTCCCGGTTCGTCGATCAGCGAGCACGAGATCCGCGCGTGGGTGGCCGAGACCTTGGCCAACTTCAAGGTGCCGGCCTACCTCGAGATCACCGAGGACAAGCTCCCCCGCAATGCATCCGGCAAGTTACTGAAGAACGTCCTGCGCGGTCAGGGCGAGGTGAGCTTTGCGGAGACCATGTAGACGATGACCGCAAGCCGCCTTCGCCCGGCGCGGGTGCTGATCTGGACCGCAGTGGGCGTGACCGCGGTCTGGCTCGCCATCGTCGTCCTCTGGCAGGACGCCCCGTTCGCGCTCACGTTCGACGATGCGTTCTATTACTTCGGTATCGCCCGGAACGTCGCCCACGGCCACGGCTCGACCTTCGACGGCATCGACCCCACCAACGGCTATCACCCGCTCTGGATGCTCATGGCCGTTCCCGTCTATGCCGCCGGTCTCGACGGCACCACCGCCGTTCGCGTGCTGCTTGCGCTGCAGGTGCTCATCTTCGGCGGCGCGCTGGTGACCATCGCCTCGGTGGCCGGCCGAGCCATCGCCGGATGGGATCGGCTGCGCCGGAGTCGGGCCGACGACGGCGACCATCTGGCCCGGTGGTGCACCGTCATCGTCGCCGCCGCTCTGGCCCTGGGCGCCGGCAATCCCTTCGTGGTGGGGGTGTTCGTGAATGGGCTCGAGTCCGGCGTGTTGGTGGCCTTCGATGCCTTGCTGTTGGCCGTCGGAGCCCGATGGAGAGGACGCTTCCTCACCGGCGGATCGAGCCGGGCCCGCCTGGGGGTGGCCGTCCTCTTGGCGCTGGCGATCCTGGCCCGCACCGACTCGGTGCTGCTGGTCGGAGCGCTTGGATTGTGGTGCTTGGCCGAGGCTCGCCAGGAGGGACTCGGACGCCGCGCCCTGCGACCCCTCGTCGAGCTGTTCGCCATCCCGCTGGTGACCCTGACCGGCTATCTGGTCTCCAACCAGGTGCAGTTCGGCATCTGGTTGCAAATCAGTGGCATCGTCAAACGACAACCGCTCAACCCGGCCCGCGGCGCGGTGATGGTGGTCGTGAGCCTGGTCGCGTTGGCCATCGGGCGTTGGGGATTTCGGCGGATGACCGGTGCGGCAACCGGATCGCGACGGTTCCGGCGGGTCGCCCGATTCGCGGCCTCGACGTCGTGGTATGCCGGATTCTGTCTGGTGCTGGTCGCCTACTACCAGGTGCTGCAAACCCAGCAATGGCCCTGGTACTACTGCCCGGTGGTGGTCTACGTGCTGTCCTTGCTGGTCCTCGGGGTCGCCGACTTCGCCGAGTTGGCGGTGGTCGACGCGTCGCGGGGGGCGTCGGTGGGTCGGGCCCTGGCGCCGATCGCCCTCATCCTGCTCGTCCCCCTGTTTGTGGCGTTCGGGTACCAGACCCGTACCTTCGTCGACCCGCACCTCCGATCGATCGAGCTGGCGAATCGCGACGCTGGCGAATGGATCAGCGCCAACCTTCCGCCGGATGTCGTTTTGGCGTCCTGGGATGCCGGCGTCGTGGGGTACTACTCGAATCGATCGATGCTCAATCTCGACGGCGTCGCCAACTCGAAGGAGTTCTACGACGCTGGCGTTCACGGCACGGTGCGAGCATTCCTCGAATCTCGCGGACTCGCTGGCATTGTCAATCACGGAACCCCGGTTGATGGCGAGGACCCCGAGACCCGTGCGTTCATCACCCGGGTGTTCGGTCCTACGATCGGCGCCGGTGCACGGGTGATCCAGGCCTGGCCGTTCATCTACAGCGGTGAAACCGTCGGATCGGCCGGGTCGAGCTCGGGCATGCGCGAGCTGGCGGTGATGCTGTACCAGTTCGACACGACCAGCTCGCCCGCCTCAGGCTGAGCGACCCCGACCCCGACCACACCGGGCCGGTCGGCACCGAATCGGCACCGAATCGGTGCCGACCGGCGACGTAGGAGTGGTTGGGCAGGGCCCCAGGCCAGCCCGAATTGACCGCCGACCCGACCCGACCCGACCCCCAGCCGAGTGGGCCGAGCCGGTCGGCTGTCACACCCCGTCGCCATCATGGAGCTACTCGGCACCCACAACGGCGCCCTCGAAATCCACGACCTCGAGGTTCTCGCCATGGCCACCTTCATCTGGTACCCGACATTCCCCCCGCAGCGACCGCCACCTGACCCTCACCGCAACCGCCTCCTCCTGAACCGCATGGCTTCAGGCATCCACCCGATCGGTCGTCGGCGCCTGCAGCTGGAACGCGACGAGCTTCTCGCTGACCTCGGCCGCATCGACCGCCAGCTCGTCGCCCTGCACCACCAGCGCATGGTGACTAGCGGTCGGCTCAGCGAGCTTCGCGACGAGCTCTGGCCGATCGTCCCGCAGCGCCACGGTCGCCGACCCACCGAATTCGACCATCCACCCCTTCGGCCCCTCGGTGCGACCCACCTGTACACGAGCGGCCGTCCCTTGCGCTCGACCTGCGTCGCCATCCTCCGTCGCCATGGCCGACTACCACTGGTCGAGTTGCACTCACTCCTGCATCTCTACGGCTACGGCGTCGCGTCGGCCGCGCCGGTCAAAGCCCTCGCCGATGCCATGCGCTACGAAGTCACGAAAAAGCATGTGCGCCGGGTCGAACGAGGGGTCTACGAGGCTGACCCCGACTTCCGGCCCCGGAGCGGCCGATTCGGCCACGACGGCAATCTCGGCCCTCATCTCGAGCCCGGCCCATCACCCGCCGAACGCGAACAACACAACGGGATCGACCCGCTCATCGACGCTGGGCTCCGGGAAGACC
>JAYUBX010000250.1:0-3308 GCA_043740665.1 Candidatus Neomicrothrix sp. | reverse complement strand
GTCGACGTCGAGCGTCTCGCCTTCGCCGAAGTTGATGGTGGTGCCACCGTCGCGGGGCGAGTGCCCGGTGACGGCGACCCCGGTGCGAACATCGATGCCCCGCTTCTTGAACTGGCGGAGGACGATCTTGGTGATGTCCTCGTCGAGCCCGGGCAGCACCTTGGGCATGGCCTCGAGGATCGTGACCTTGGTGCCGAGGTCGGCCATCATCGATGCGAACTCACAGCCGATGGCGCCGCCGCCGATGACCGCCGCCGTCGCCGGCAGCGGTTGGAGCGAGAGCATCTCGTCCGATGTCACGACCAGCGTGCCGTCGACGTCGAAACCCGGGATCGTGCGCGGCACCGAACCGGTGGCGATGACGACGGCCTCGCCGAACAGCTCGAGGTCGCCCGACTCGCCGCCGCTCACGGTGACGATGTGGCCGGCGCCCAATGAGCCATAGCCGTCGTAGACGGTGACCTTGCGCCGCTTCAGCAAGGTGGCCAGCCCGCCGACCAGCTGATCGACGATCTTCTGCTTGCGGGCCTGCACGGCCGAGAAGTCGACCGTGGGTGCCGACGACGTGATGCCGAACTCGGCCGCGCCAGAAACGGCCCGGAAGACGGCCGCCGTCTCGAGCAGTTCCTTGGCCGGGATGCAGCCCACGTTGAGACAGGTGCCGCCCAGCTTGCCCTTCTCGATCAGGGCGATGTTCAGGCCGGCCGCCGCGCCATAGAGCGCCGTGGCATAGCCACCAGGGCCGCCGCCGATGACCACGACGTCGAAGGTCTCAGGCGTGGGGACCACCTCCAGGAGCGAATCAGATGGTCCACGGGGACCGGGGAACCGATGGATGATCCTATCGGCCACCGCGTGCCCTCCCGACCGACCCAAAAACCCCAACCTTGTGCGTTTGAGCGCACCAGGGTGCGCATTTTCACGGAAGGTTCGGGCTTTTGGGGGACAACTACTGTTGTTGTTGCTGTTGTTGCTGTTGGTGCTGGGCCCGTTCAAGGGCCTCGAGCTCACGGGCCTGGCGGCTGCGGGCCTGTTCGTTGAGCAGGTACGGGTCGGGGGTGGTGCGCTCGCGGGCGGGCGCAGCCGTGGCTCGCACCCGGCGGATCTCGACCGTGGGATCAACCGACGGCATGGCCCCACCCGAGAAGATGCCGCGCAACGGTTGCACATCGTCATAGTCGCGGCCGTGGCCGATCTTCACGTGCCGCACACCGACCTCTTGTTGATTGGTCGGGTCGAGCGCGAGCCAGCCGAACCCAGGGATGGCCGCTTCGAACCAGGCATGGGTCTGCACGTTGACCACTTCGCCATCCTCGACGTCGGTGCCGGTGCTGTCGTTTCGGGTGAACAGGTAGCCCGACACATAACGCGCCGGAATGCCCTGACTGCGACAAAGCGCGACGGCGAGATGGGCGTAGTCCTGGCACACGCCCTTGCCCTGAGCCAGCACGTCCTCGACCGCGATCCCGACGTCGGTGGCCCCGCGGGCATAGGTCAGGCGCGCGCCGGTGACGCGGTGCAGCGCCAGCACCAGGCTCACCACGTCGTCGCCGACGAAGTCATGCTGGCGCTGCGCCTCGACCTCGATGCCGCGGCCCCATTGGGTGTGCGGCGACGGCTGCAGATACTCGTAGCGGGTATCGAGGAACGAGGGATCGCGGAGCGCGTCGAGGTGGGGAGCCACCGTGAGCAGGGGGCGTTGGAAGGTCTCGACCGACGCTTCGGCCACGACCTCGAGCGCGACGTGAGGCAGACGCAGGCCGAAGCTATCGACTCGGGTGCCCCAATAGTCAGTGAACGAATAGACCTTCGACCCTGGCGACGTGTGGACCCGATAGGCGATCAGCTCCTGCTGATCATCGCTGGTCGGGCAGGCCCGCAGCTCGTTCTGCGACTCGCGCACCAAGTTCTCGTAGGTGAACGACGTGCGATAGCGGATGTCGAGCCTCATCGGTGACCCTCGCCCGGCATCAATTGCAGACTGTGCAGGTCGAACTCCCGCGAATTCGAGAAGTACTGCGTGGCGACCGACAGGGCCACTTGGCGGATGCCTTCCTCGACGATGCGCAACTCGTCGCCGAGGTCGCCCTGCATCAGCTCGCGCACGTCGGCATACTCGAGCCCGGCGCGCACCCGACCCAGTTGACGCAACGGACGGGTCAGCTCGCCGTCGGGAGCCAGTCGAGCCAAGGCGTTCTCGGCCGTACGAAGCGAGAACAGCACACTGCGGGGAAAAGTTCGAGACAGCAGCAGGAACTCGACCACGTCGACCGGGTCCATCGATGCCCGATAGGTGCGGCGATAGGCCTCGAGCCCCGACGCCGAGCGCAGCGTGCCCATCCACTGGTGGAACGCCGACGGCGACAGTTGGCGATAGCGAGCGGCCAGCAGCCGACACGACATCTCGGCCCGTTCGAGGTTCCAACCCAACACGAAGAACCGCCAGCCCTCGTCCCGAGACATGGTCTCGGCGGCGACTCCGGCGACGGTCTGGCACTGGCGGCGAACCATGCCGTACAGCTCGTGGGGCTGAAATTCGAGGTCAGCTCGCAGGTTGCGAGCCTTCAGCTCGAGGCCGAACGAGTTGAGCGACTCCCACAGCTCGGTCGAGAGCTGCTCGCGCACGGTGCGGGCGTTCTCGCGGGCCTGCTCGACCGCCGACACAATCGACCCGGGATTCTCGGGATCGAGCACCAGGAACTCGGACACCGCGGTTGCTGTCACCGGACGACCGGTCTCGGCGAACACCTCGTCGAGGCGCACCGCGGCCAGCACGTCGTGCCACGCCAGCGCCTCTTCGGCCGGTGCCGTCTCGAGCATCCCGTGGTAGGTCACGTCGAGCAGCCGGGCGGTGTCCTCGGCTCGTTCGAGGTAGCGCCCGGACCAGAACAGGCTTTCGGCGTCACGGGCGAGCATCAGGCCGGCACCTCGTCGTCGATCTGGATCTCGGCCTCGACGCGCACCGGCGGAAGCTCGGCCGGCACATCGACGTCGACTGACGCGTCATCGGCGGCCAGCACCCAGGTGTCCTTCGACCCACCACCCTGCGACGAATTCACGACCAGCGAACCCCGACGCATGGCGACGCGGGTCAGGCCCCCGGGGATCACCTCGATGTCCTCACCCGACAGCACGAACGGCCGCAGGTCGATGTGGCGACCCTCGAGATGATCCTCGACCAGCGATGGGTGTCGCGACAGGGCCACGACTTCTTGGGCGATGTAGCCCCGAGGGTCGGCCAGGATCTGCCGGCGACAGGTCTCGAGCTCTTCGTCGGTCGCGGCCGGCCCGATCACGATGCCGTAGCC
>JAYUBX010000249.1:0-9266 GCA_043740665.1 Candidatus Neomicrothrix sp. | reverse complement strand
GGGCGCGAAATCCTCTCGCCCACCAGCTTTGCGGTGGCGCGCGGCGAGTTCGTCTGCGTGATTGGCCCCTCGGGCTGCGGCAAGACCACGCTGCTGCGCGCGGCGGCGGGTTTTGTGGCACCCAGCGGCGGCGCGCCATCGGACCCTTGGCCGGGACTGCCTTCAACGTCACCATGATGTCGTATCGCGGTGGTCTGAATCTGGGCCTCCACGTCGACACCGGCATGGTGACCGACGCCGAGCGGCTCCGACGTCACCTGGTCGAAGCGTTCGCCGAACTCATCGCCGCCGGCGGTTGACCTCGTAGGCCGACGCGAACGCAGCCGCCTTGCGGTGACTGCGTCGGAGTCTGGGGGCGTTGCGAAAGGCCGACCCGCAGGCCGGATCGATCAGGTGAACCCGATCAGTTGGCGGCGACGCCAGCGCCGTCGAGCTCGGAGACCGGCAACGCCGTGGTCGCCAACAGCATGCGGACATCGAGCAACAGGTCCGACACCTCATCGGTGGAGACAAGTTCACGGTGCGTCATGTCGCCGAGACCGCGGTCAATGATGGCCATGGCCTCGCTGATCACGTCCAACTCGGTGGTCTCGGTCATTCGTGTCTCCGATCGGGGGGTGTACCGATTTCAACCATATTCGCACGTGCCGTGTTCCGCCTTCGCGGATCCAATCGGCATTTTCTCGCCTCACTGTAGCGACCGCCTGTGACGGGAAGGTTTCACATTCGAGATCTTCTGTCACATCGACCGATCACCAGGGGCCGATCCCTTTGCTCGACCGGATCCCCGTAGCCTGGCTCCGTGACCTATTCGCCCCTCCAACGACTCGGGCGCGGCGGCATGGGCATCGTCGACCTGGCCGTCGATGGTCACGGCAACCCGGTTGCGGTCAAGCGGCTGGCCCTGCACGGCAGCATCCATGACATGCATCGCGCTCGACTGCGGGTGCGCCGCGAGGCGGCCGCGCTGGCCACGCTCGACCACCCCGGGGTCGTGCGCCTGCTCGACGTGATCGACGATGGCGACGACGTCGTGCTGGTGATGCCCTATCTCAGCGGCGGCACGCTCACGGACCGGGTCCAGGCCCACGGCCCCATGCCGACCCACCTCGTGATGGCCCTGGCCGACCAGCTGCTCGGCGCGTTGGCCGCCGCGCACCGGGCCGGCATCGTCCACCGCGATATCAAGCCCGGCAACGTGCTGTTCGACCAAGCCGGCAACGCCTACCTCACCGACTTCGGCGTGGCGACCATGCGGGATGCGACCTCGGGTCTCACCGCATCGGAGGTCGTGATCGGAACCCCCGAGTTCATGGCCCCCGAACAGGCGCGAGGCGAGCGGGCCACCCCGGCCAGCGATGTCTTCTCACTCGGTGCCACGCTGCGCTACGCGGCCACCGGCTCACCGCCCTACGGACGCGGTGACCCCCGGGTGATCCTGATCCGGGCAGCCGAGGGCAAGCTCGAACGACTTCCCGCCGACCTGCCGCGGCCGCTTCGCGACCAGCTGCGCCCGATGCTTGAGCGCCGCCCCGACCGTCGCCCGACGGCAGGCGCGGCCGCCCAGGGTGGAGCGGGAGGCACTCAGGTGCTGATCCGAAGCCGTCGCCGCCGCGCTCGCCGCTTCCCGCGACCGGGCAGCCGCCTCTGGCCAGCCGTCGCCGGCATCGCCGTTCTCGCGCTGGTCGCCGGCGCGGCCACCGCCTTCGTCGCCATCCGGCCACCCTCGACGAGCCAAGCCGCAAACGCGGCGAACGCGGCCAGCGCCGCGGCCGTGACGACGCCCAGTTCGGTGTGCGCGCCGCTCGCCTACCAACCGTGCGGCCAACCGGTGGCGCCGTTCACCAACGGGGTGGCGTGTACCGACGACCACGCCGACTATGACGGCAACGCCGTCAACGGCTGCGAGGCCGCTCCCGACAATCTCGCCGGCACGTCGCTGACCCGATCGATCTCGGCCAACCTGGTGCCCGCGACCGACGTCGACCGCTATCCTCTGCACATCAACGACGACTTCCAGATCCTCTGCAACGGCGCGCTCGACGTCACCCTCACCGCGCCGGCTGGCGGTGTCATGCGACTTGATGTCGAACGGAAGGGCACGCCGATCGCGACGGCCGTCAGCACCGACGGCGAGCCGGCCGTGGTGACCCTCGACGATCCCAGTTGCTTCGGTAACGACAGCGTCGACCTGCAGGCCCGGGTGAGCTGGGTCGGCCCGGCCCGCACGGCGGCGAGCTACACCCTGAGCCGGTCCGGTTCGTACTGACGCTGCGACCCCGGCACCCCGCACCCGGCGAGCAGCCGAGCATCGGGGATCGCCGCGGCCACCGTCAGCTGGGCATCGCCTCGCCCGTCTCGAGCAGCGTCTTGAGATCGCTGAGGATCCAGGCCCACCCGCCGGCGCCTTCGGTCACCTTGCCGTCGCCACCGGCGACCATGGCGGCCATGGTCGGCGCACCTTCGGTCCGGTGGGTGACGGTGAGTCGACTCATGCCGTCGTTCTCGGGCTCGATCTCGAAGGTCACGTGGGTGAAGCCCTCAGCGATCTGCTCGGGCGAGAACAGGAACCGGTAGGTCTGGACGAGGCGACGCGGCGGGTCGGCCTCGAGCACCTCGCCGTCGATGACCACGTCAGCCATGCCCATCTCGAGCATCTGAGCCGTGGCGTGCACGGCGAAGACACCGCTCGGCCGCAGGTCGTACTCGGTCCGGCAGCGATACCCGTACCTCTGGGTCCAGTCCGGCGAGCTGATGGCCTGCCAGATCGCTTCGGGAGTGGCCTTGATGTACACCCGGTAGACCTGCGTGGTCTGGGCAGCCTGGGGTGTGGGCGTCACGTTCGTCATGCTGATGTCTCCAGTTGAGTTTTGAGATCGGCGAGCGCCACGACCTGGCGCTCGGTGTACTTGTCGATCCACCGGTCGTGCACCAGCCGGATCGGCACCGGGTTCAGGAAGTGCAACTTCTCGCGCCCCGACTTCTGGGTGAGCACGAGTCCGGCGTCCTCGAGCACGCGGAGGTGCTTCATGATGCCGAACCGGGTCATGGCGACCCCGGCCTCGGATTCGAGCTCGGTGAGCGTGCGGCCCTCCCGTTCGAACAGCAGGTCCAACAGCCGCCGACGGGTCGGATCGGCGAGCGCTTTGAACACTCGATCATCGTCGCTCACGACCGAAGAATAGGTGACTAAATAGTCACCTGTCAACGCCGCATCGAACGATCCCTGGCCCAACCGCCAGGCCGTCGGACGATCTTCGGACGGCGAAGTAGGGTCGCCGACCATGACCACCTTCACCGGCGTCGACGCGCTGGGCGTCACCTTCGCCAGCTTCATGAACCTGGGCCTGGATGCCGCCCTGCAGGCCGCGGCCTGGTCGACCCAGATGGGCTACGAGTCGTTCTGGACGGCCGAGACGGTCGGGCCTGAGGCCTTCTCGACGCTCACCGCCGTCGGCGCCGCCGCCCCTACACTCGACCTCGGCACTGGGGTCTTGGCGTTGCAACTGCGCACGCCGCCGCTGGTGGCCATGGCGGGCGCCACCCTGCAGGCCCTGCACCCCGACCGCGACATCATCCTCGGCGTTGGCATCTCGTCACCAGTCGTCACCTCGAAGTGGCACGGCGCGCCCTATGGCGACCGCCCGCTCGCCCGAGTGCGCGAATACGTGACCCTGCTGCAGCAGTGCCTCAGTGGCGAAACGGTGTCGTTCAAGGGCGACTTCTACGAGATCAGCCGGTTCCGCCTCGGCGTGAAGCTGGGCGAACGCCGACCGAAAGTCGTGATCGGCGCCCTGAACCCGGGCATGTTGCGCCTCGCCGGCGAAGTGGCTGACGGCGTACTGCTCAACTATCTGCCCGCTTCGCATGTGCCCTGGTCGGTCGAGCAGGTGCGAGCGGGCGCCGAGGGTCGGGCCAGCGGTGTGCCGACCATCTACGGCTACGTGCACGCCGGTGTCTGCGAACGGGCCGACGGCATCGACCTGGCCCGACGCGACCTGTTCTCCTATGCCGTCGTCGACGCCTACGCCCGCAACTTCGAACGGGCCGGCTTCCGGGCCGAAGTCGAGACCATCCGCGGCCACCACGCCGAGGGCGACCGCGACGGCGCGTTGGCGGGCGTCAGCGATCGGATGGTCGATGCGATCGACGTGATGGGCGATGCCGACCACGTGCGGGCCACCGTGCTCGACTACGTCAACGCCGGCATCGACGTCCCCGTGCTCATGCCGCTGCCGTGGGGACCTGACCGCATGGGCGTGGTCGAAGCCACTATGCGGGCGGCACGCGGCCAAGGCTGACCGCCCGAGCGAGCACACTGACCGAGCCGACAAGGAGAACCACCATGCAGCTCACCGACAAAATCGTCGTCGTCACGGGCGCCGCCAGCGGCATCGGCCGTGGGCTGGCCCAACGGTTCGCGGCCGAAGGTGCACGAGCGGTGATCGCCGTCGACTACGACGAAGCCGGCGCCATCGCCGTCGCGTCCGCCATCACCACCGACCACGGCATCGCCACCCTGGGTCTTCGGGCTGACGTCGCCGTCGAGGCCGATCTGGTTGCCGCCATCGAGCAGACCGAAGCCGCGTTCGGCCCGATCGACCTGTTCTGCTCGAACGCAGGCATCCTCGTGATGGGCGGCGAAGAAGCCCTCGACGATGACTGGCGCCGCATCATCGACGTCAACGTGATGGCCCACGTCTACGCGGCGCGCCACCTGGTGCCGCGCATGATCGCCCGGGGCGGGGGTTACCTGCTGAACACCTGCTCGGCCGCCGGGCTGCTCAGCCAGATCGGCTCCGCCCCGTATTCGGTCACCAAGCACGCGGCGCTGGGCCTGGCCGAGTGGCTGTCGATCACCTACGGCGATCAGGGCATCGTCGTGTCCGCCTTGTGCCCGCAGGCCGTCGAGTCGAAGATGACGGCTGGTACCGACGGCGGCGGCGTGGCCGGCGTCGACGGGATGCTCACCCCCGCGCAAGTCGCCGACGCGGTCATCGAAGGCCTTGACGACGAGCGCTTCCTGATCCTTCCGCACCCTGAGGTCGCCGACTACTTCCGCCGCAAGGCCGCCGATCACGATCGCTGGTTGGCTGGAATGCGCCGGCTGCAGGCCCGGTTCGGGTCCACGACGTGAGCGGCCTGGCCCCGTCGCAACTGGCTGAGATCGGATTGCGACCGGGCGACCGGGTGCGCTTCCGGCGCCGCGAGACCGAGCGCTGGAAGGAAGCGGTCGTCGAGCGGCGCGAGAAGGACGGCGGCATCGGGCTCCGCGACCTGAAGGGCGCGGCCCGTTCGATCGCCATCGCGCAGATCGAGGTATGGGGGCGGGGCCCTCGGGGGGGCGTGACCTGGGAGCCCTTGGCCGATCGGGCCGCCCGGACCGAGCAAATGAAGCTGTTGTGAGCGCGTGAGCCGGTTGTGATCGACCCGTCACGCGCCGTGTACGAGCAGCGCGCCGCAGCGTGGAAGGCGCAACGGCGCCCGGTGCACCTGGCCGAGGCGGTGACCTTCGCTCGACAAGTCGAGCTAGCCGGAAGGGGGCCAGTGCTCGACCTCGGTTGTGGTCCGGGGTGGTACTCGTCGAGTCTGGGCGACCAGGTCGTCGCCCTCGACGCGGCGGGCGCCATGCTCGACCTGGTCGAAGCAGAGGCACCAACCGCCTGGCGGGTGCAAGCCGATCTGGCCGCCCTGCCGTTCGGCTTCGACACCATCGCCGGAGCTTGGGCCAGCCGGTCGTACGTTCACCTGGCTCGGTCGGCCCTGCCGATGGCCCTGGCTGATCTGCAGCGGGCAACCCGAGTTGGCGCGCCCTTGCATCTCCACGTCTTCGGCGGCGACCTCGAACACGATCAGCTGCCCGGTGACGACTTCGCCGGCCGACGGTTCTCGGCCTGGAAGACTCAACACCTGCTCGACGTCATCGTGGGCGCCGGGTTCGACATCACGTCGGTCGACCGTCAACCGTCAACCGATCAGCTCGATCCCCTCGTCGTCACGGGTACACGCGCTCGCACGCTGCCCGACACCGTTGGACCCGGCATGCGGCTGCTGATCTGCGGCCTCAACCCGAGCGTCTATTCGGCGGATGTCGGAATCGGCTTCGGCCGGGCCGGCAACCGCTTCTGGGCCGCCGCCTTGGCCTCTGGCCTCGTCACCCACGATCGTGATCCCCGAGCTGCGCTCGTCCATCACCGCATCGGCATGACCGACCTGGTGAAGCGGGCCACACCCCGAGCCGACGCGCTCTCGACCGCGGAGTACCGCGACGGGCTGGCCCGGGTCGCTCGCCTGATCGATTGGCTGCGACCCGGCGCCGTCTGCTTCGTGGGTCTGGCCGGCTGGCGAGCTGCCGTCGACCGCAAAGCGGTGGCCGGCGTGCAGCCCGATCCACTGGGCCCGACCCCGGTCTACGTGATGCCCTCGACCAGCGGCCTCAACGCGCGCACCACGCCGATCCAGCTCGCCGATCACCTCCGCGCCGCCGCCCGCCTCGCCGACGCCTGATCCACCTCCCACCGATCCTCGTGGGATCAGATGGTGAGGCGGCGACGGCGCCGGGTGAAAGCGACCAGGGCGACACCAGCGAGCACCAGCATGAGGCCGACCAGGACGAAGGCGCCCGGGTCGGTGCCGGTCTGGGGCAGAGTGCCCGATGTCGGCACCGGTGCCTCGGTCGTCGGCGCCACGGTGGCCACCGGCGCCGCCGTCGTCGTGGTCGTGGTCGTGGTGGGCGGCACCGAAACCACGACCAACGCCAGCGATGCGTCGCTGGCTGGTGCCTCGGTGGTGCCGTAGATCGCGGTCACCGTGAACGAATACCTCGTGCCCAAGGCCAGGCCCGGCACCGCGGCCGTCGTGGCGTCACCAGCCACGTCGACGGATTGTCCACCGGGAAGCGCGGTGATCCGGTACTGATCGGGAGTGCCACCACTGACCGGAGCGACCCAGGTCACGACACCATCGGATGCGCCGGTCACCGAGGTGGCCACCCGAGCCGGCAGGTAGGCCCGGCACGGCTGGTTGCGCAGGGCCGGACACGCCGGAAGGGCGGCCGGCACGTTCGGCGCCAACGAGGAGGGAAGCACCGGCAGCAGCACCCGAGAGGGACGACCGACCGAGTGGCCGATCTGGTTGACCTGGTGACCGTCAGGCGCAAGTGACGCGAACTTCCACAGCGGCTGATTGCCGCCGGGTGCCTCGATGTTGAGCCGCAGGCGCGAGCCGGCTCGCAGCACGTGAGCGAAGGGGAACAAGGCCACCTGCACCGGCACGAACTGTCCGGGGGTCAACGGCGCCGCGTCGGCCGCCAGGTCGGTGTGGAACGGGGCCAGGTCGGTCGAGATCGCCGCATCGAGCTGGCGGTGCGAAGCCCGCAGCCATCCACTCTGGATGTACTCCTCCTGGCCGTCGGGGCGCACTTCGGTCAGGGTGACCTCGATGTCGGTGTCGGTGGCCGACGAGGCCAACCACAGGTCGACGGCGCCCTCGCCGGCGACGGCCATCGGGGCGGCCAGCGGCTCGGTCACGTAGCTGGACGAATCCCCTTCGGTGAGCGGGTTCCAATGGATCTTGGTCGGATCGATCTGGGTCTCGGTCTTGAAGATGTCACCGCTGTTGCCGTCGTAGGTGCTGGCTCGCTTGGACGACGGGTCGTAGACGTAGCTCGACGTGGCCCGGGCCTCGTGGTCGGCCACGGCGCTGACGGCCGATCCGAGCTGACCATCGGGCTGCAGATAGAACGAGGTGCTCACCGCTCCAGGCACCGGCCACGCCGAGAAGGCACTCTCGGCGGTGCCCTGCGGTTCGCCCGGTGCAAGCCCGGCACCGTTCTCCCACACCACCCGGATCGGCGGCTCGGCTTGATACGCCGTCAACGCCTGGGCATAGGTCGTGTACGCGGTGAACCGGTCGAGGGGCAACTGGATCGGAGTGCCTCCGAACACGCCCCCGGCGCCGCCGAGCACACCGGGCGCGGCCGCCCGAACGAACTCATCGATGTGGGGAATGTGCTTGCCGACGTAGAAGTCGACGAACTCCATCAGCCGAGCAATGTCCTGGGAGGCCAGGCTTTCGGCGTGCACGCCGTTGGTCAGGAAAGCCCGTACGGTGGTGCCGGGCGCGAAGTTCTTGAGCATGGTCGACCAGGCTCCACCGGTCTGCTCGTCCTGGAAGGCGCCGCCCATATAGGTCGGCACGGTGATCTTGTGCACGAACGTGCGGGGCGCCAACTCGTCGCCGCCGGCGGCCAGGTAGTACGGGTTCTCGTTGATCTTCTTCAGCAGGTCGACACTCTGCAGGCGCAGCTTCTGGTTGGCGGCGCAGGTGGTATCGCCGCCTGCGATGCGGTCCTTCACCCACTGGTGCGCGGCTGGCTTGGCTCCGTTGACCCGGTCGTTGGCCCACGCCACCGCGAAGCCGGTGTTGAGGATTCCGCCCGGGTAGAGCGTCGAGCGGAAGGTATCGGCGATGACCGACAGCGGGGTGATCGCCCGCAGGTGCGGCGGCTGGGTCTGGGCGACGAACAACTGGCTGATGCCCATGTACGAGAGCCCGACCATGCCGACGTCACCGTTGGCCCAGGGCTGGTTGGCGAGCATCTCGACGGCGTCGTAGCCGTCCCGGTTCTGCAACTCCTCGAAGAAGTCGAAGGCGCCGCCCGAGCACGTCGTGCCCCGCACATTGAGCCCGACCACGACGTAACCCTGGAACGGAAAGAGCGCGGCTTCGGATGGAGCGCCGCCCGGTTGTGACGGGTCGTATCCCGAGTAGTCGATGAGGACCGGCCACGGCTTCGGGTACTTGGCCTCGACCGGGAACGTGATGTTGGCGCTCAGGGTCGTGCCGTCCCGCGTGGGGATGTAGGTGAAGCCACTGGACAGCACGGGGGCCTGGGGCTGGTCATAGAAGGCGGGCGCGGGATTGTCGTCAGGCGCGGTGACCACCACCGGATCGGAGGTCTCGCTGCCAGAGATCACCGTGTAACCCGAGCCGGCGGGGACGTGCCGAAACAGGTAGGCCCCCTGGGCATCGGCCACGTCGAGCGGCGGATCCCAGTCGGCGTGGACCAGCGACACCTCGTGCCCACCACTGTCGTGCAGCACCACGGCGGCACCCACGGTCAGCCCGGTGACCGAAACCTGATTGATGCTGCCCCGCACCGCGAAGGGCACAACCGCGGCGACGGGCGACGCACTCGACACCGCCAGCGCGGCGAGCACCAACGCCAGGACCGCGCCGATGGCACCGATGCGGTTCTTCAACCC
>JAYUBX010000248.1:0-1776 GCA_043740665.1 Candidatus Neomicrothrix sp. | reverse complement strand
GGGGGCGGCCTGTCTGGGCGAGCTGCTCACCGTGGCCGTCGGACAGTTCGTCGAGCGCTACGCCGGTCGCCTCGACCCCGCCGACGCCGAGTTGCTCGTGCCCATCGCCGCCGCCATCGAGGCGTGGATGCTGGGCCGGTCCGAACGATTTGCCCCCGTCCACGGCGACTATCGCATGGACAACCTGATGTTCTTCCCGGCTGACGACCTGGCGGTGGTCGACTGGCAGACCGTCGGGGTCGGCCTGCCCGCCCGTGACCTGGCGTACCTCCTCGAGACCAGCCTCGACCCCGGAGCTCGTTCGTCCGCGACCTGCTCGACGGAAACCGGGCACGAAAACGGACGGTATCCGGCCTGCAAGGATGCCCGGTTTCGGGAAGGAGTGGTTAGCGGGGGCCCAGAACGGGTGAGGGTGAGCGCAGGACGATGTCGTCGATGCCGACACTCGGGTGAGCGAGGGCCGAGCCGAACAGGTCGGCAAGGATCGCGGCGACGTCGTCGGTCTCCATGTACTCCTGCTGCATCAGACCGTGGCGCACCCAGCTGGTGAGCACCGGGCCGAGCGCGTCCATGTCGAAGGCATCGCCGAACTCGGTGGGCTGGGTGGCGCCGAGGGCCACGCACGAGAAGCGCACCTCGGGATGCTCGAGGCGCCAGGCCCGCAGGGATTCGGACAGTGCCGCCTTGCTGGCGCCGTAGGCCCCCAGGCTCGGCCGTGGCCGCCCGACCGTCTCGGACGACAGCACCGCCGCGATGGCGCCGGACGCGGCCTGGGGCACGAGCGCCGCCAGCACCCGCTGCAGGCCGATGACGTTGGTCTCGAGCACCCGGCGCCAGTCGTCGGCGCTGGTCTCGACCAGCGGGCGCAGCGGGGTGGTGCCGACCGCATGGAACAGCAGGTCCACCGCGCCCAGCTCGGCCACGGCCGCATCGACCAGTCGCTCGGCGTCACCGTCTCGACTGACGTCGGCGACGACGGCCCGGCCACCGCCCGCCTCGGCCACGACCTCGGCCAAGCGATCGGCCCGACGGGCGGCCAGCACGACCTGGGCTCCCTGGGCGACGGCCTGCACCGCGAAGGCCCGTCCGACTCCCGCCGAGGCCCCGACGACCAACACCTTGCGATCGACCAGCCCGCTCATGACGACGCTCCGATACGTTCGATCAGCTCGCGGGCCAACACTTTGCCCACCTCGTTCCGGGGCATCTCGTCGATGGCCTCGAACCGCACCGGCACCTTGTAGGGCGCCAGGTGCGCCCGGCACAGCGCAGTCAGCTCGGCCGCAGCCGGCGCCGCTTGTCGAGCGACGACGAAGGCCCACGGCACCTCGCCGAGGCGATCGTCGGGCCCGGCGACCACGGCGACGTCAGCCACCGCCGGATGCAGCCGGATGACGTCCTCGACCTCGCCCGGGTACACCTTCAGTCCGCCCCGATTGATCATCGACGACACCCGCCCCTCGATCCACACGAAGCCATCCTCATCGACCCGGGCATAGTCGCCGGTGCGAAACCACCCATCCACACTGATCCGGTCGGACAGCTCAGCACCGTCGGCGTACCCGGCGCTGAGTGCCGGGGTCTGCACCCACAACTCCCCCGGCTCGCCGACCGGTACGTCGTGGCCGTCATCATCGACGACCCGCGCCGAGACGCCGGCGTGGGGGCGCCCGACCGATCCGAGCTTGTCCTCACCGTGCTGGCGCGAGTCGGCCGCGTTCCAGCCGACGATCTCGCCACCGATCTCGGTCTGGCCATAGCTGTTGAGCACGGCAA
>JAYUBX010000247.1:0-4678 GCA_043740665.1 Candidatus Neomicrothrix sp. | reverse complement strand
GTACCGATCAGCCGGCTGGCAGGTCATCAACATGACCCAGTATCCCGAGGCCTACCTCGCCCGCGAGTTGGGCATCTGTTACGCCTCGATCGCCCTCATCACCGACTACGACGTCGGGGTCGAAGGCATCGACGGCATTGAGCCCGTCACCCAGGACCAGGTCTTCGCCTTCTTCGAGAACAACGTCGACCGGGTACGAGGCCTGTTGTTCCGGGCGATCGAAGCCGTGCCAGCCACGCGAGCCTGCGGCTGCGCGGCGGGGCCGAACGGCATCGACCCACCCCCGCCGTTGGCCTAGGGTTCCACCGACCTTCCCCCGTCGCTGCTGTCGCCCGCGCGTTGGAGGATTCGTCATGTCGTTGCTGGCCGTGCACCGCCCCAGCCGATTGGCCCTCGGCGACGCTGCCCCCTGGTGGCGGCGATCACGCAGCCGGACGGGGCGATGGCTGCTGGCTCTGGGCCTGGCCGTCGTGGCCGCGGCCATCGTCAGCCAGCTCACCGGACAAGCCACCTCCACCGTCGCCAGCTGGGGTCACACCCGCTCGGTGCTGGTGGCCCGCCACGATCTCGGAACCGGCCGAGTCGTCAACGCCGATGACGTGGTGCGCCGCGAGCTTCCCGACGCCGCTGTGCCGCCCAGTGCCGTCACCGAAGATTCCGCCGGCAACCCGATTGGCCGGGTCGTGACCAATCCGATCGTCGCCGGCGAAATCGTCAGCCGGCAACGGCTGGCCCCCGACGGCGTGCAGGGCATCGCCGCGCTGATACCTGACGGCCGTCGGGCCGTCGCGGTGCCGACCGAGGGCACCGGGTTGGCGCTTCGCGTCGGCGACCGGGTCGATGTCTTCGCCCCGGGCCGAACCGACGGCAGCGCCGCGTCCCGAACGGATCGCACGGATCCCGTCGCCACGGCTGCCGTGGTGGTCGACGTCAGCACGACGGCGGTCACCATCGCCGTCGACCGCGCCGAGGTCGCCGCTCTGGCCCATGCCCTCGGCCAGGGCACCCCCGTCCTCGCCCTGATCTGATCTCGGGGCTCGGGCGACCGAGGGTGGCCGCGGTCAGGTGCCGCCGAGGGAGACGTCGCCGATGACCAGGGTGACCGAGCCGGTGCCGCCCGGTAGCCATTCGAGATCGGCGCCGACGGCATCGATGCCGAGCAGCAGGCGCTGCAGGGTCGAGGCAATGGTGACCTCGCGGACGGGCTCGGCCAGCTCGCCGTTGCGGATCATGATGCCCTCGGCGCCGACCGAGAAATCGCCGCTCACGGCGTTGACGCCCGAGTGGAAACCGGACATCGAGTCGACCAGGAACCCGAGCTCGACGTCGGCCACCAACTCGTCGTGGGTACCGGTTCCGGGCCGCACCGACAGCGCCTGGCAGCCGACGCTGGGGGTGGATCGATATCCTCGTACCGCCGACCCGGTGGACGAGACGCCGCCGCGGCGAGCCGAGTAGGCGTTGTGCAGGAACTGCTGCAACACGCCATCGACGATCAACTGATTGGGCCGACAGGCCAACCCCTCGCCGTCGTGGCTCTCGGCCGCCAGCGACGCCGGGTTGGTCGGGTCGTCGAGCAGGGTGAGCAGAGGTGAAGCCATGGCCTCGCCCAGGCGGTCGGCGAACGGCGAACGTCCCTTGAGCACCCGCTCACCGGTGAGGGTGCCGCCGGCCAGGCCGATGATCGATGCTGCCAGCCGAGGCTCGAGCACGATCGACAGCCGCTGGGATGGCACCGGTCGGGCGCCGAACAGCCGCACCGCCTTGGCGACCGCGTCGGCCGCCGCGATCTCGACGTCGAGGTCGCCCGGCTCACGACCGACGTCGACCCCGCCACCGATCTTGGTCTCGTCGCCGTCGGTGGCCAACGCACTCACCGAGAGGTAGCACGATGTGCCCCGGCCATAGGCCGTGACGCCAGCACTCGAGGCCACGGCACCCTCGCCCGCCGAGTCGGCATAGATCGCGGTGCGCACCCCCGTCACCCGAGGATCGCGGCCCTGCACCGATCGCTCGAGGGCCAGCGCCAGATCGACCTTGGCCTGCGGCGAGAAGGTGGCCAGCGAGTCCCGCCACAGATCCTGATCGACCGGCTCGACACCATCGGGCTCGGCCAACCCGAACCATTCGTCGGGTTCGCCGAACGAGGCGTTGTCACGCGCTTCGGCCAACGTCTCGAACAGCACCGCCTCGTCGAAGGTGCCAGCATGGGCGAATCCCTGGCGGTGATCGGCGATCACGCGGATGCCGACGCCGAACGACTCGGCCGACGTCAGCGATTCGACCTCGCCGCCGTAGGCCTTGACCTGGGTCGAGACCCCACGGGCGACGTACGCCTCGATCTGTTCTCCGGGTCGGGCCTGACGGGCCACCCGCTCGGCCAGTTCGAGCAGTTCGGGCGGTGCGGTTCGGTCAGACACCGGAGATGGTGACCTCGTCGATGACCAGGCTCACACCCGAGGCGTTCATCGGCAGCCACTGCAGATCGCCACCCACGGCAATGACGTCCTTGAGCATCTTCTGCAGGGTCGAGGCGATGGTGAACTCACGCACCGGCTCGGCCAGCTCGCCGCCACGGATGCGCAGGCCCTCGGCGCCCGTCGAGAAGTCGCCGCTGATCGGGTTGACGCCCGAGTGCAGGCCGGCGACGTCCTGCACCAGCAGGCCGTCAGCCACGCCGGCGACCAGCTCGGCCTGGGTGGCCGTGCCGGGGCGCAACGACGTGGCCATGCACCCGACGCCCGGCGTGGTCTTGAACCCACCCCGCACCGCCGAGCCGGTCGAGCGGGTGCCGGCTCGGCGAGCCGAATAGGCGTTCTGCACGAACAACCGCAGCACGCCGTCCTCGATGAGCACGTTGCGGCGGGTGGCCAGACCCTCGCCGTCGGTCTCGGTGGCGGTGAAGGCCTGCGGGTTGGTGGGATCGTCGACCAGGGTGACGAGCGGCGAGGCGACCTCGTCGCCCAACCGCTCGGCAAACAACGAGCGTCCCTTGAGCACGGCCTCACCGTTCAGGGTGAAGGCGAGAATGCCGAGGAACTGCGCGGTCACCCACGGATCGAGCACCACCCGCAACCGTTCGCTCGGCGGCTTGACCGCACCGAGCATGCGGGTCGCCCGTTGAGCAGCGTCGGCGGCGGCGATCTCGACGTCGAGCTCACCCGGCTGGCGGCCCACCGAGAACCCGAAACCGGTTTGGGTCTCGTCACCGACGGCGGCCATGGCGTAGGTCATCACGTAGCAGGCGGTCTCGCGCCCCGCGGTGCGGATGCCGGTGGTCGACACGATGGCGCCCTCGTCCATCACGTCGATGTACTCGGCTGACTCGATGCCCGAGATGCGGTGGTCGGCACCCCGCACCGCCCGCTCGAGCTCGATGGCCAAATCGACCTTGGCCTGGGTCGGGAACGCCTCGAGCGCGTCGCTGTACAGCTCGAGATCGGCGACGGCGACCCCGTCGGGTTCGGCCAGACCGAGGAACTCGTCGGGCGTGGCGAAGCTGGCGTTGTCGCGAGCCTCGGCCAGCGTCTCGGCCAGCACGTCGGCGTCGAACGTGGCGGCATAGGCGAAGCCCTGGCGTCCATTGGCGATCACCCGGATGCCGACGCCCTGCGACTGGGCCGACGACAGCGATTCGATCTCACCCTCATACGCCTTGATCTCGGTCTCACGACCGCGCGAAACCACGGCCTCGACCTGCTCGCCGTCGCGAGCCATCGCCACAACCCGGTCACCAATGTCCAACAAATCCTTCATCCCGCGGTGCCGCCGATGGTGAGGCTCGACACCCGCAGGGTGGGAACGCCGTCGCCGACCGGCACACCCTGGCCGTCCTTGCCGCAGGTGCCCGGAGGGCCCATGGCGAAGTCGTTGCCCAGCGCATCGATGCGGTTGAGGACCTCGGGACCGTTGCCGATGAGGTTGCCCTCGCGGAGCGGCTCGGTGATCTCGCCGTTCTCGATCAGATAGGCCTCGGTCATCCCGAAGACGAAGTCGCCGGTGGCGGTGTTGACCTGCCCGCCACCGAGATGCTTGACGTAGACGCCCTTGTCGGTCGACGCCACGATCTCGGCCGGATCGTCGGGACCGTTGAGCAGATAGGTGTTGGTCATGCGCACCATCGGCAGGTACTGGTAGCTCTGGCGGCGACCGTTGCCCGAGCTCATGCGACCCTCTTTGCGGGCCCGCAACAGATCCCACATGTAGTCGGTCAGCACGCCGTTCTCGATCAGCACGTTGCGCTGGGCCGCGTGGCCTTCGTCGTCGATGGCGAAGCAGCCCCACTCGCCGCCCATGGTGCCGTCGTCGACGATGGTGACCGTCGGGCTGGCGACCAGCTCGCCGACGCGGCCCTTAAACACCGATGCGCTCTTGCCCACCAGGTCGGCCTCGAGGCCGTGCCCGCACGCCTCGTGAAAGAGCACGCCGCCACCGCCGGAGCCGATGACGACGGGCATCTGGCCGCTGGGAGCAGGCCGGGCTCCGAGCTTGGTGAGCGCCCGATGGGCCGCCCGGGCGGCCAGCTCGTCGACGTCGTACTGATCGAACAGCTCGAACCCCACGGTGTGGCCGACGCTCTCGCGGCCGGTCTGCATGCCGGTATCGCCGGTGGCGATGCACGACACCGCGAAGAAGGTCTTGACCTGGTCGTCGGCCGCCAGCAGGCCGTCGCTGTTGG
>JAYUBX010000246.1:0-4404 GCA_043740665.1 Candidatus Neomicrothrix sp. | reverse complement strand
CGTGGGTGATAGCGGGCCAGTTGGTGGATAGTGCAGCCGGGTGGCGAGTCGTCTTCGCGCCCCTCACCGGGGTCGGGGACGATGCGCCACTCGAGCCAGGCTTCGCCCGGCAGCTTCATCTCGGCGTGCAGCCGCACGAGCCGATCCGGCACCAGGTCTTCGACCCGCCAGAAATCGAGCGGGTCACCGATCCGTAGCTCGGTCGGGTGGCGACGGCCCCGCCGCATGCCGACGCCCCCGACGACGGTGTCCATCAGGCCCCGGAGGGTCCAGAGCCATTCGCCGCTGTACCAGCCGGTCGTGCCGCCGATCGCCGCGACCGTGCGATAGACACTGGCCGCTGACGCATCGACGTGCCGCTCGCGTTCGTCGGTGAGGACGGTGCCGCCCGACCAATCGGGATCCGTGGGCATCGGGTCGGCGGGGCGGCGACCGCCCAGCTCGGCGCCGGCCCAGCTGGTCGTGACCCGGCCCGATCGGATCCGGCCGAGGGCGGTGGCGACCGCCTCGCGGTAGCCGAGCAACCGGCCGGGCAACAGTGTGGTGATCGCATCGTCGTGCACGATGACCTCGTTCACCAGGCTGTCGACCAGCGGGCGGGCCAGCGAACGGGGCAGGGGAGTGACGAGCCCGACCCAGTGCGACGACAGGCTCGGCGTGAGCACGGGCACGGGGATCAGGTGCCGGCGGCGCAGGCCGGCCTCCTCGGCGTAGCCGTCCATCATCTGGCGATAGCTCACGACGTCGGGGCCGCCGACCTCGAAGATCCGACCGGCCGCGGTCGGTTCGGCCAGCACCCCGACCAGGTACCGCAGAACATCGCGCACGGCGATCGGCTGACACCGGGTCTCGACCCATTTGGGCGTGACCATGACCGGCAGCACCTCGACCAGGTAGCGCAGCATCTCGAACGACGCACTGCCCGACCCGATGATGACTGCCGCTCGCAACTCGGTGACCGGCACCGGCCCGTCGGCCAGCACCCGCCCGACCTCGTGGCGGCTGGCCAGGTGGGGCGACAGTTCTTCGGCCTCGGCATCGCCCAGACCGCCGAGGTAGACGATGCGACGCACTCCTGCGGCCGCGGCATGGTCTCGCACGTTCTCGGCGGCCCGGCGGTCCTGCTCGATCCAGTCCGCTGATCCGCCAATGGTGTGCACCAGGTAGTACAGCGCGTCGACGCCGGCGACGGCGTCGCTCAGATCGCCGTGGACGTCACCCTTGACCACGTCGACCCGGTCGACCCACGGCGCGCCGTCGAGCTTGGCGGGGGTGCGTACCAGGCACCGAACCCGATAGCCGGCATCGAGCAGCTCGCCCACGAGTCGTCCGCCGATGTAGCCCGATGCGCCGGTGACCAGCACGAGTTGGTCAACCATGGGGTTCAGGATGCCCGGCCGCGGGCCCGGATCCGCAGTCGGGCCTGACATCGCCGTCGGGCCGAGGCTGGCCATGGCGGAGCTACCGGGTCGCTACTTGACGATCAAGGCGGTGGGCGGAGACGTGAGCACCTGCACGTCGATCGACGGCGAGGTGGTCTCGATGGCGCGCACGGCTCCGGCGACCCGGACACCGATCGTCTCACGCAGTCGTCGGTCGAGATCGGTGGCGACGTCGACCGACACGTGCAGGCGGCGGTCATCCCGGGAGACGCGCCCGACCAGGGGGACCGAGCGCAACCCGGCCCGATCGAGGACGGCACGGGCCGCCGCTTCGGCTGCCTCGATGAGCGGGACGCGCCCCTTGCGGGCGGCGGCATCGATCCGTTCGACCAGGTAGGGGTCGCTGGCGGCCACGATGTCGCTGGCCCACGCCGGCGGGTTGTCGGCGCCGAGGGTGCCGGCGATCACGACCGGCACCCGGTGACGCTGGGCGCAACCAATGCCGGCCTCCCGGGCGGACGCCTCGGAGCCGCCCGCGGTCATGGCGCCCGATCGGGCCACCACGGTCACGTCGATCTCCCCATGGTCGAGCGGGCACCCAGCCTGGCCTGGCATCCCGTTGCAGTCGAACGCCTCGGTGCCGGCCTCGTGGCAGAAGCTCACCCGGTGGCCCGCGTCGCTCAAGGCTTGGACGGCAACCTCGGCCTCGTGGTCACGGTTTTCGATGACAAGTACTCGCATGGGAGTCCTCCCGGGTGGGGTGTGGTGATCGGATGGCTGGGGCCGCAGGCACAGGGCGGCCGGTGCTACTTGACGACGATCGCGGTGACCATGCCCATCATCCCGTCGGGGCCTTCGACGTGGTTGAGGATGTGGCAGTGCCAGACCCAGGTCCCGACTTCGGTGGTGTGGTACAGCACCGTGTAGCGCTCGCCAGGGGCGATGACCTGCGTGTCCATGGCGTAGGGAGCATCGAGCGGGAGCCCGTCCTTGGCGATGACGATGCCCGGGAACTCGTGCAGGTGCATGGGATGGATCGCCAGGCCCTCGTTGTAATACTGGACCTCGATCCAGTCACCGTTGTTGGTGACCACCGGCGCCGTGGCCGGGAAGGCCTTGCCGTTGAGGCTGAGACCGATCACGCCCGCGTCATTGAGGATCATCGGGATCTCCTGGGTGATCTTGATGTCCCTGGGGATGGCGATGCCGCTGACCGTCCGGCCGGCGGGGATGGGCATCTGGCCCACCTCGAAAGCGCCGAACATGCCGTTCGGAACGGCCATCTCGCCCATGTTGTGGGCGTGGTACATGCCCACCTGGGCGTGGTCAGCGAGGAACGTGTAGGTGAACGTGCCGCCGTCGCCCGGGATGATGTCCTGGGTGATGGGGGCGACCCCGTCGGCCGCGAATCCGGCCTGGATGCCGTGGAAGTGGATGTCGGTGCCGGCTCCGGGCAGGTTGTTGGTCACGTTGACCTGGACCTTGTCGCCCACGTCGACCTTGATCCACGGGCCGGGAACCATGCCGTTGTACGACCAGGCCTTGACCACCTTGCCGGGCGACACCTCCCAGTCGGTGATGGCGGCGGTGAGGCTGAAGACCTTGGTACCGTCGGCGGCGATGGTGGGAGTGAGGACCTGATTGCCGGTCCCTTCGGTCTTGGCCGGGAAGGCGGCGAACGAGGCCTGCATCTTGTCGGACTCGGCCTTCAGCGCGGAGGGGTCGTTGGGGTCGGCGGTCGCGCCGGCCATGTCCGTTCCGGCCATCGCCGCGTCGCTGGTCGAACCGGATCCGGTCGCCGCTCCCGCGGCGGTGACGGTGAGGGTCGCCTTCATGCCGCTGTCGGCGTGGCCCGGGATATTGCACTGCACCTCGTAGGTGCCGGCCTTGAGCGTCCCGAGGTCGAGCACGGCGGAGTCGCCGGGCTGCAGGTCACGCGACAGCTTGCTCAGGCTGGGAACAGCCAGGTTGTGGGCCATGGTGCCGCCGTTGTGCACCGAGACCTGAACATCCCCAGCCGACGCGGTCAAGGCCTTGGGGGTGATGGCATATTCGGTCAGGGCCACGCTGATCGGCCCGGATGAGGTCGACGTCGTGGCGGTGGTCTTGCTCGACACCGCCACGATGGCCGCCGTGGCCAACAGGAAGGTGGCGATGGCGGTGAAGGCGGCGAAGGTTGACAGGAACTGGTTGCGTTGGCGACCGGTGCTGTCGTCGGGAGGGACTCGGTACACACTGGACTCCTGATGTGGGGGCAGGGAAGGGCCCGCTTCGAGCTTCGATGATCCCGGCGTGCCGCAGTAGGGCCCGCGGTCCCGAAGCGACAGGGTCTTTGGTCCCTGGTGACCGTTCGCAAGGGTCGGTAGTACCGTCCCCGCATGATCGAGTTCCTGCCGTTTGGGCACACCGGGCACGTCAGCAGTCGGGTGATCTTCGGGGCCGCGGCCCTGGGGGGCATGCGCCAGGATCGGGCCGACCAGACCCTCGAGGTGGTGCTCGACGCCGGCATCAATCATCTCGACACCGCCGCGTCCTACGGCGAATCCGAACTGCGGCTGCGGCCGTTCCTCGACGACCATCGCGCCGAGTTCTTCCTCGCCACCAAGACCGATGAGCGCACCGGATCCGCCGCTCGACGCCAGCTCGAACGTTCGCTCGAACGGCTCGGCGTCGACCACGTAGATCTGATCCAGTTGCACAACCTGGTCGAACCGGCCGAGTGGGACGTCGCCCATGGCCCCGGCGGTGCGGTCGAGGCGCTGGCCCAGGCCCGGGACGAAGGCTTGGTGCGCTTCATCGGGGTCACCGGTCACGGATTGCGCATCGCCGACATGCACCGGCGCAGTCTCGATCGCTTCCCCTTCGATTCGGTCCTGCTGCCCTACAACCACCTGGTGATGCGGGACCCCGCCTATGCCGCGTCGTTCGACGCCCTGGTCGAGCAGTGCGCGACGGCCGACGTTGCGGTGCAGACCATCAAGTCGATCGCCCGTCGGCGCTGGGTCGAGGGATCGACCGAGCC
>JAYUBX010000245.1:0-2081 GCA_043740665.1 Candidatus Neomicrothrix sp. | reverse complement strand
ACCGCCCCACAGGTAGAGCACCCCGGACAACAGGGTGCCGACGAGGCGCCCGGCGGCGTTGGCCGAGTAATAGAAGCCGACGTCGAGGGCAACGGCGTCGTCGTCGGAGTAGGCGAGGATCAGGAACGAGTGCAGCGACGAGTTCAGCGCGAACACAACGCCGAACACGACCAAACCCCCCACGATGGCCAACGTGGTGGCAACCTCGAACGCCACTGCAACCGCGATGAGCGCCGAGACGGTACCGAGCACGAACGCCCATCGGCGTGCCGCATGGATCTCGTCGAGGACCAGTCCGCCACGGCGGCGCAGCAGCTTCGGCGCGAACGACTGCACGATGCCGTAGCCGATGACCCACGCTGCCAGGAATCCGCCGATTCCGTTGTAGGACCATCCGAGGTTCTCGTCGAGGAATACGGGGAGTGCGACGACGAACCAGATGTCGCGCGACCCGAACAGGAAGAACCGTGCCGCCGACAAACGGTTGACCGCGACGGACTTCGACAGGATCGACCGAAGGGGCGCCTTCTTCTTCGATCGTCCGATGTCCTCGTCAAGCAGGACGAGCAAGGCAACAACGGCGACGGTCAACATCGCGGCCATCGACCACAGGGCTGCGTCGTAGCCGATCGACGAAAGCAACGCAGCGCCGAGGAAGAACCCGACCCCTTTGAGTGCGTTCTTCGATCCGGTCAGGATCGCGACGAGACGGAACAGCGCCCCGTCGCCCGCGCCGGCGACGGCCTTCACCGCGCTCTTGGAGCTCATCTTGGTGAGATCCTTGGCAACACCCGACAGTGCCTGGGCGGTCATCACGACCGCGACCGACGCCCACTCGTGCCAATCCGGCTGCTGCAGGGTGAGCGCGACCAATGCGACGATCTGCAGGCCGAGGCCGGCCACCAACGTTCGGTTCAGTCCGGTGCGCGAACCGACCCAGCCGCCGAGCAGGTTGGTGACGATGCCCATGAACTCGTACGCGAGGAAGAGGAAGGCGATCGATACCGGTGAGTAGCCGAGGTCGTGGAAGTGCAGCAGCACCAGCATTCGCAGCGCGCCATCGGTGAGCGTGAACGCCCAATAGCCGGCCGTGACCAGCGCGTAGTTCCTGATCTTCATCGCGTCGCCGGTGTCGTCGAGCCGTTGCGGATCGAGGCGGCCACCTTGGCTGCCAGTTCGGCCATCCGGAACACGTAGGCGTACTCGTTGTCGTACCAGATCAGGACCTTGACCATGCTGGCGTCGATGACCATCGTGGACGGGCCGTCGACAATGCCCGAACGCGTGTCGTTGGTGTAGTCGGCCGACACCAGTGGCCGCTCCTCGAACCCGAGGATGCCGGCGAGTTCGCCGTCGGCAGCGAGTCGGAGATGATGGTTGATCTCCTCCACCGAGGTGTCGCGCTGCATCGTGAACACTGCGTCGGTGAGCGAAGCGTTCAGCAACGGGACACGGACGGCGAGACCGTCGAGCTTGCCGGTGAGTTCGGGGTAGATCATCGTGATCGCGGTGGCCGAACCAGTGGAGGTCGGGATCAAGGAGTTGAGCCCCGACCGTGCCCGGCGGAGGTCCTTGTGGGGTGCGTCGACGACCACCTGGGTGTTGGTCACGTCGTGCATCGTGGTGATCGCGCCGCGCTCGATCCCGATTGACTCGTGCAAGACCTTCACGACCGGTGCCAGGCAATTGGTCGTGCAGGACGCTGCGGTGACGATGTCGTGAACCGCCGGGTCGTAGAGGTGATCGTTGCAACCCATCACGACGTTGAGGACTCCGTCGCTCTTGACCGGGGCGGCCACGATCACCTTCTTCACGCCTCGCTCGAAGTAGGGAGCGAGCTTGTCGGCGGTGCGGAAAGCGCCGGTGCATTCGAGGACGAGATCGACACCGTGGTCGGTCCAGGGGACGGCGCCGGGTGTGTCGTGCGCCGAGAAGGTGACGGTGGCCCCGTCGATCGTCAATGACGACCCGTTGGTGCTGATTGAGCCGTCGTAGCGGCCGTGCACCGAGTCGAACTCGAGGAGGTGGGCGGCGGTGGTGACGCCGCCTTTGTGTTCGTTGACGTGGACGAGCACGAGTTC
>JAYUBX010000244.1:0-2682 GCA_043740665.1 Candidatus Neomicrothrix sp. | reverse complement strand
GTTGCCCTGCTACGCCGATGCGAGACGCGCAGCGTCGCCGATGTCGATCTCGCTGGGCGGGATCCGGTGCACTGGTTTCTGCGGTTCACTGCCGATCGGGTGCGTCTCGCCCGGGCCTGTCCCGACACCGAGCAGGCAGGCGACGTGTGGGATCTGCGTGTCTGGGGTGCCAAAGGCCGGTTGTCGTTCCTCGGCGGCGGGATCTGTCACCGCAACAGTGGCGGCCCGACCCGGCCAATCACTCAGCTCTGGCTGCGCGCCGCGGCCAAGGCGTGGGCCGCCGAGGCGTTGATCCGCATGACCTCAGGCCCGGTGCGCGCCATGGTCGGAGCGGTGGGGATGTGGTCTGAGCACCTCGAGCGGCGACCCGACAGCGGCACCGATCCAAGCGTGTTGAGTCATCGTGACATCGAGGCGTTCCTGGCCCGGCTCGGCCACCTCCAACAAGCCGGCAGCCTGTCCGCGGGCGCCCGCGACCGCACCATCCACACGGTCGCCAAGTTCTTGCGGGACTGCCGCGAGATGGGCCTCACCCAGCCCGGCCGGGAACTCGCGGCGCTCCCCGACGACGTCGTCATCCGAGCCGTCGAGCGGCCTGCCACAACCCGACGCGACGACGAGGTCGGCAAAGCGTTGCCCGACACGGTCATCGCCCAGCTACTCGCCCCCGCCAGCCTTGCCCTGCTCGACGACCTCGCCGGTCCGACCCTCACCGCGGCGGTCGAGCTCGGTGTCGGTGTCGGCCGACGCACCGCCGAGCTGTGCTCTCTCGCGTTTGACTGCCTCGACTACGACGACCACGGCGACGCCGAGCATCAACGCAGCCCGGTGCTCGTCCACGACATGCCCAAAGTCGACAAGACCGGATGCCGGCTCCCGATCCACGAACGAGAAGCCCTCATCATCCGCGCCCAGCAAGCCCGGGTCGCAGCCCGCTTCCCGACCACCCCACCACGGCTGCTCGTCTTGTTCCCACGGCCGCTCACCAACCCTGACGGGACACACCCGTTGAGCACCGCCCAATTCCAACGTGTCATCCGCGCCTGGATCAACGCGCTGCCCCGCCTCGACGCACCCGAACGAGACAGCACCGGCCGTCCCGTTCCGTTCCCCCGCGATGGGATCACGCCCTACTCGTTCCGGCACACCTTCGCGCAGCGTCACGCCGACGCGGGGACACCCGTCGACACACTCAAAGAGCTCCTCGGGCACGACACGGTGCGGACAACGCTCGGCTACTACCGGGTCACCGCGAAACGCAAACGCGAAGCCCAGAACCGTCTCGGCCCGCTGCAACTCAACCGTGCCGGTCAACTCGTGCGACCCGGCCTCGATGGTCTCGCCGAAGCGGAACGGTGGCGTGACGACGTCGGCCAAGTCGCGGTGCCGTTCGGGATCTGCACCGAACCCGCCAACGTCGCCGCCGGCGGGCACTCCTGCCCGTTCCGGCATCGTTGCAGCGGCTGCGAGTACTTCCGCACCGATGCATCGTTCCAACCCGAACTGCGCGCCTACCTCGCCCAACTACTCGCCGACCGTGAGCGTCTCACGACCGCCGTCCCCGCCCTGGCCGAATGGGCACGCCGCGACAGCACGCCGTCCGACGACGAGATCAACGCCGTGCGCCGACTGGTGCGAGCCAACGACCAAACCCTCGACGGGCTCGACGAGAACGACCGGGACGCGATCGACGAAGCCATCACGGTGATCCGCAAACACCGCGCCACCCTCGACGTCACCTTCCCCGTCGAGATGCGCGGTCTGGTCCGCCAACCGGCACCGCGACTATTCCCCACCATCGAGGCCGAATCCGCACAGAACGGCACCAATGGCTGACAACCACCAGCCGCTCGCCATCTCGCGGCGCCTCGACTCGACCACCAAACAGGCCCGCGTCCGCGCCGCCATCAACAACATCGCCGCGTCCGGCGCGACGCTCAACGTCGCCGCCCTCGCCCGGCGAGCCAACGTCAGCCGCCGCTTCATCTACGACCATCCCGAACTCCGCGCCGAAGCCGAGCAGCAAGCCATCGTCCACGCCGCACGCGACAGCGCCACGGTCGCCGCGCACACCAGCGTGACCACAGCATCGCTGCGCGCCGACCTCGCCAACACCAAAGCATCCAACCAGCGCCTCCACACCGAGCTGACAGCGCTGCAGCGACAACTCGGCCACGCACTCGGCCAAGACGTCCTCGCAGAGATCGCCGGTGACGAAACGACCGCCATCGCTGCCATCACAACCCCGCGCGTGACCGAACTCGAACAGACGCTCTTCGAGACCCAAGAAACCCTCGCACAGCGAACCGAAGAACTCGAAGCCGCCCGCCGAATCAACCGCGAACTCCTCGAACAGCTCAACCGGCGCACGCTCACCTAACACGGGCCCGACCCCCGACACCGTTGCCCACACCTGTGCGCCACGTGAACACGCACGTCCCAGCCCATGGCGCACACGCGCGACCCCAGAAAAGGCCACGAATCCACCGACGCCACCCAGATCTACCTCCACGCCGACCTCACCATCAAAGAACGCGCCATCGCCCGCACCGCCCCACCGAACACCAAACCCAGCCGCTACCAGCCACCCGACACCCTCCTCGCCTTCCTCGAAGCCCTCTGATTATCCGGGACCGATCAACCCCCAACCACCGACCATCAACACGATCCCAGCCCACCCCG
>JAYUBX010000243.1:0-2212 GCA_043740665.1 Candidatus Neomicrothrix sp. | reverse complement strand
TCGTCGGTGAACGGTCGGGGATGCACGCCGGTCTTGATGGCGGCGTTCTCGGCCGGCAACCCGAACGAATCGAACCCCATCGGCGACAGCACCGCGTAGCCGTTCATGGTGCGGTAACGCACGATCAGATCGCCGAAGGTGTAATTGCGCACGTGCCCCATGTGGGCCGCACCGCTCGGATACGGATACATGCAGAGCGTGTAGTAGTGCGGTCGGGGATCGTCGTTGTCGACCTCGTAGGTACCCCATGCCCGCCAGCGTTCCTGCCACGCCGCTTCGATCGCCTGCACGTCATACCCGTCAGCCATGGACCGCATCGTACCGATGAGGCTCACCTGGGTCGTAACCGGTTCGGCGACGGGCCGGCCGATTCGACCAGCCCCAGCCGAGTGGTACAGTCACGTCTCCTGTTGGGGCTATAGCTCAGTTGGTAGAGCGCTTCCATGGCATGGAAGAGGTCAGGAGTTCGATTCTCCTTAGCTCCACTCTCTCGTCGTCCGCGTCACGCCACGTGATACAAGTCATGCATGGCTGACCACGTCGATCCTCCCCCGCAGCGATCCGAGCAGCCGGCGACCTCGAGGACGAACGGCAACGACACCTTCGACGTTCTTGGCACCGAGATCGCCGCGCTGTTGCGCAGCACCCACGAGTTCTCGGCCCGGACCCGCAGCGAGGCCGATGCCGAAGCCCGCGCCCGTCTGGCTGACGCCGATCAGCGAGCGCAGACGCGGCTGGCCGAGGCCGAGCAGCAGGCCCAGGCGTTGTTGGCCACGGCCTCCGAGCACCTCGCCGAAGCTGACCGGCTGATCGACGCCCGCCTGGCCGCCGCCGACGACCGAGCCGCCGACACCGACCGCCGCCATGCGGCGGCCACCACCCTGCTCCGCGATGCCACCTCGCGGGTCGTGCACCTCGAAGAACAGGCCGAACGCTGGGTGGCCGAAAGCCAGGCTGCGGTCGCCGAACTGGCCGCCATGCGCCAAGCCCTTCCCCGCCACGACGAGACCGATGCTCCGATCGACCTACGCGATGGCCAACCGACCACGTCGACTCGAAGCACCGATCAGGCCGAGGGTCAACCGGCGGAGCCCACGACCAAGCGGAAGGGCAAGCACAAGCGCCGCCGCCAAGCTGACCGAGCCGACGTTGCCCTGGTGGCGACCTCGGTAGCGGCGCGGCCGACGAACCTGGGCTCGCCCGACCGCTGATTCAGGCTCCCGGAGGAACCGCCCACTCGACCCGGGGCACGTCGGACCACAGGCGCTCGAGCTCATAGTAGATGCGGGCCTCGTCGAGCATGACGTGGACGACGAAGTCGCCGTAGTCGAGCAGCACCCAGCGTGACGTGTCGAGCCCTTCGGTGCGCAACGGTCGCAGCCCCGCCTCGGCAGCCACCACGCGCTCAACCTCCTCGGCGACGCTCCGCACCTGACGAGGATTGCGGCCGCCGCTGATCACGAAGTAGCCGGTGATCGAAAGCACCTCGCCCACGTCGAGCACCACAGTCGCTTCCTCGGTCTTGCTTGCCGCCGCCCGGGCCGCCAGCTGGGCCCACCCCAGCACCGTCTCTGCGTCAGCCCTCGTTCGCTCAGCCACCCGTTCCTCCTGTACTCGTGCGTGCGGTCCCACCGACGGCGGTTGATGTCGATCCACTCTCGGTCGTCGGCAGACCTAAGGCGTCATGGCCGAGGATCACGGTGATGTCGACCGAATCGCTTGTGTCATTGCTGGTCACGATCTCACCGACGCCAAGCGCGGCCCGCAACTGCTCGGCCTGCGCCCGTTGGTTCTCACCACTGATGATGAATTGGGTGGTGGTGACGCGGAACGTCGACGCGTTGCCGATGTCGTCGATCTGGGCGCCGGCTGCAGCCATGGTGATCGCGGCGGTGACGCCATGGTCCAGCTCGCCGGTGCCGTCAAGCACGCGAAGTCGGGGCCGTGAGCCGGCCGGCGCGGCGGTCGGGAGCGGCACCGCGTCGGCGACGACGACCTGCACCTCACTGATGATCGGCACATAGATCGCGGGTAGACCAGCCGATTGCGACTGGGCCTTCACCGGCAGCACGGCATAGGTGACCTGACTGGTCGCGAGCGCTCGGACGAACTTGCCGGTGCCCGAATCGGACTCGCCAGGAACTGAGTCAGGTCCTTTGGCGGACACCCGAGCCAGCCAGGAGCGCCAGAAGGCCTCCTGCCGCAACAGCCG
>JAYUBX010000242.1:0-2121 GCA_043740665.1 Candidatus Neomicrothrix sp. | reverse complement strand
GATCACCCGCTCTGCCTGGGCATGCCCGGCATGCACGGCAACTACACCGCGGTCACGTCGATGCAACAGGCCGACCTGCTCATCGCCCTCGGCAGCCGGTTCGATGACCGGGTGACCGGCAAGATCGACGCCTTCGCTCCCGATGCCAAGATCATCCACGTCGACATCGACCCGGCCGAGTTGGGCAAGGTCCGACGGCCCGATGCCGGCATCGTCGGCGACTGCCGCCTGGTGATCGAGGAGCTGATCACCGCCATCGGCGATCTGGGCGGGCCGCCGGTCCAGCCCGATCGGAGCGAGTGGAAGTCCCGGGTCAGCGGCTGGCAGGAGACGTTTCCGCTGACCTATGCGATGAGCGAGCCCGGCGAGCTGCTCAAACCGCAGTTCGTGCTCGAGACGCTGCGGGACAACACCCCGGACGACTGCATCGTCGCCTCGGGCGTCGGTCAGCACCAGATGTGGACCAGCCAACACTGGAAGTTCAATCATCCCTACACCTGGGTGAACTCAGGTGGGCTCGGCACCATGGGCTTCTCGGTCCCGGCGGCCATCGGCGCCAAGGTCGGCCGTCCCGACCGCATGGTGTGGGCCATCGACGGCGATGGTTGTTTCCAGATGACCGCCCAGGAACTGGTCACCGCCGCCAGTGAGAAGATCCCGGTCAAGGTGGCGATCCTCAACAACGCCTATCTCGGCATGGTGCGCCAGTGGCAGGAGATGTTCTACGAGGAGCGCTACTCGGAGGTCTACCTGTCGCCCGACCTGCCCGACTACAAGATGTGGGCGGAGGCGATGGGCTGCGTCGGCATGCGGGTCGAGTCTCCCGAGGACGTGCTGCCGGCCATCCAGCGGGCGAACGAGGTCGACGACCGTCCCGTGGTCATCGATTTCCGGACCGATGCTCGCGAGAAGGTGTACCCGATGGTGCCGTCCGGCCTGAGCAACAGCGAGATCGTCGTCGACCCGGCCCAGGGTCAGGGAGGTCGTCGGCCGTGACCGCCGTGAAGGACCACATCCTCACCGTGCTGGTCGAGAACAAGCCGGGCGTGCTCACCCGCGTCTCAGGGTTGTTCGCTCGGCGCGGCTTCAACATCGTGTCGCTGGCGGTCGCGCCGACCGACGACGAACGCTTCAGTCGCATCACCGTGGTCGTCGACGTCGAGTCGGCGCCGCTCGAGCAGATCGTCAAGCAGCTCGACAAGCTGGTCAACGTGGTCAAGATCACCGAGCTGGCGCCTGGCGACGCGGTGGAGCGGGAGATGTTGCTGGTCACGGTGACGGCCCCCCCCGAGACCCGCGGCCAGGTTGTCGAGTTGGTCGGAGTGTTCGAGGGTCGTATTCTCAGCGTCGGTTCGGAAGCGCTGACGGTCAGCCTCGATGGTTCGCCCTCGAAGGTCGACGATTTCGAGCGGCTCATCCGGGTCTACGGCATTGTGGCGCTCCAGCGCACCGGGCGGGTCGCCTTGCCGAAGCTCGACGAGGTGGACGCCGGCGACTCCGTCGACGCACCACCGATCAGCAACTGAACTCTCAACTCATCTCGTCACCCCATCGCCTCACCCCACCTACTCAGGAGCACGCCGTGGCCGCCAACGTGTACTACGAAAAAGACGCTGACCGATCGCTGATCGCCGACCGAACGGTTGCCATCATCGGGTACGGATCACAGGGTCACGCCCACGCCCTGAACCTGAAGGATTCGGGTATCAACGTGGTGATCGGGCTGCGTGACGGATCGGGTTCGAAGGCCAAGGCCGAAGCGGCCGGCCTGCGGGTGCTGAGCATCGCCGATGCCTCGGCCGAGGCCGACGTGATCATGATCCTGGCGCCCGACACCGAGCAGAAAGCGATCTACGAAGCGGACATAGCGCCGAACCTGAGCGGCGGCGATGCCCTGTTCTTCGCCCACGGTTTCAACATTCGGTTCGGCCGCATCGTGCCGCCGGCCGGCGTCGACGTGGTGATGGTGGCGCCCAAGGGCCCCGGCCATCTCGTGCGCCGGACGTATGAGGAAGGCGGCGGCGTGCCATGCCTGGTGGCCGTCGAGCAGGACGCCTCGGGCCATGCCCTCGGGCTGGGCCTGGCCTACGCCGATGCCATCGGTGGGGCACGCGCCGGGGT
>JAYUBX010000241.1:0-4266 GCA_043740665.1 Candidatus Neomicrothrix sp. | reverse complement strand
CCGTCACGGTCTCGACTCCGCCGGTGTCGGTCTTGGTGAACCGATGGGTCGTGAGGTTCTGGTCGAACGGCATCACCTGCGCGCCGTTCTGCTCGACTTGAGCCTGTCGGGCGGAGAGCTGCGCCTGGGCATCGTTGCTGGAGTGGCCTCGGATGATGACGACGGTGGTCACGGCCGCCACCAGGAGCACGAGCAAGGCCGCGCCGACTCCGACGGACCGCCAGCTTCGGGTCGTCGCGGTGAGCTCGGGTTCCGCGGTGGGTTCTCGGAGCTCAGTCTGCGACACGGAGGGCCTCTACGGTCATCGGATCGGTCATTCTTCCAGGTCGACGTCGGCTGGCACCGGTTCCACGGTGACTCCTCGAGGGTGAGTCTCGTACATCCGAACCGCAACCACCACGCCGGAAGCGGCGGTGATGGCGGCGACCGTGTAGATGGCGGCCGACAGGCCGAGGACGTCCGCGACGATCCCGGCGAGGAGCGCGCCGACGGCGAACCCGCCGTCGCGCCACAGCCGGTAGACGCCGACCGATCGGGCCCGCCATGACGGGTGGGCGACGTCACCGATGGCGGCGAGCAGGGTCGGGTAGACCATGGCGGTGCCGGCGCCGAGCAGCATGGCACCAACCGCCCAGATCCAGAACCCGGACGTGGCGCCGATCAACGTGATGGCGAAGGCCTGGGTGAGCATGCCTCCGACGATGAGCCACTTTCGGCCGATCCGATCCGACAGCGCCCCGGTGACGAGCTGACCGAGACCCCAAATCGCCGGGTACAGGGCGGCGAGCACACCGATGCGCGCCACCGAGAGGCCGGCGGCGGCGAAGTACAGGGGGAACAGGCCCCAGGCGAGGCCGTCGTTGAGGTTGTTGACCATGCCGGCCTGCGAGCACGACGACAGGGCCTTCTCCTTGAACGACGTCAGCGTGAAGATCTCGCCGGTCGTCAGGTCGCCGTGCAGATCACCAGATGCGGGAGTGTGGCTGGCCGCTTCGTGTTTGGCGTAGCCGTGGGTCTCGCGCACGAACAGTGTCGAAATGCCGAGGCCGAGCGCGGCGTAGGCGAGACCGAGGAAGAACGGTGCCGGGCGCAGCCCGTGGTTGGCCGCGATGAACCCGGTGGCGAGCGCAGTGACAGCGACCGCGCCATACCCGGCCGCTTCGTTGAAGCCCATGGCGAGGCCGCGCTTGGCCGGACCGACGAGGTCGATTTTCATGATGACCGTGGTCGACCAGGTGAGCCCCTGGTTGATGCCGAGCAGGACGTTGGCAGCGATGATCCAGCCCCAGGAGGGTGCCCACATCAAGAGCAGCGGCACGGGTAGCCCGATGATCCAGCCGGCGACGAGGACGGGTTTGCGGCCGTAACGGTCCGACAGGGTGCCGGCGAAGAAGTTGGTGGCGGCCTTGACTGCCCCGAATGCCACGATGAACGTCAATGCGCTGGAGAACGCGGCGAGGCCGAAGACCTGCTCGGCCAGGAGCGGCAGGACGGTGCGCTCCTGGCCGATCATGCCGCCGACGAGGGCGTTCACCCCGACGAGGAGCAGGAACTGGGCGAGGTTCTCCCGCAACCCCAGCTGGATCGCCTTCGGGGCGCGCGTCGACCTGGCCGTTGCGTCGGTCACGCGCCGGTCGCTGGGTCGTGACCCTCGAGCGCGCTCCAGCCGCTGAACCCACCTCGCAGGACGGCGACGTCGGCGTGCCCGGCCCGTTGCAGGACGCTGGCGGCGGTCATGGCCCGTTCGGTCTTGCCGCACATCGTCGCCACCGCTCCGTCCGGGATGGTCGCCGTCGGGAGCGACCCGAGTTCGACGTGGACGGCGCCGGGGACGTGACCGGCGTCGAACTCGTTGTCCTGGCGGATGTCGAGCAGGGGCCGATCGATGGCCTCGGGCTCGATCAAATCGGTGGTCTCGACCGGCAGGCCGGCCACGAGCCAGGCATCGACGCCGCCGGCCAGTCGGCCGGCGAGGTTGTCGTGGCCGATGGTGAGCGCCTGGCGGACCAGGTCGGTCTCGTCCTGGTCGTCGTCGAGGACGAACACGACCGGTTGATCGAGCTCGGTCAGCCAACCGAGCCAGCTGGCGAACACAGGCCGCAGCTCGATCGACAGCGAGCCCGGCACATGTCTCGCGGCGAACTCGGTGACAGGTCGGGCGTCCACCACCGCTGCTCCTTGGTCCCTGAGCTCCTGCACGTTCGTGGGGGTGAGCGGAGCGAGTCTCGGGACCGTGTCATAGATCCGTACGCCGGACTGGTTCACGCCAGGCAGACGCCTGAAGTAGGCAGGGAAAGACCCGAGGCCACCGAGAAGCCGATCGACGAACTCATCATCGGACCGCGCCGCGAGGAGCGGGTTCGTGAATCGTTCCCGGCCGATGGTGGTGGTGCGGTCACCGCCGCCGGGGGCGGAGCAGAACGACCCGGCACCATGGGTCGGGTAGACGGGAAGATCCTCAGGCAGGGTCAGGATCCGGTCGCGCAGCGCCCTGTAGAGGTCACGGGCCAGATCCTCGCGACGCTCGTCGCCGAGCAGGTCGGTGCGGCCGACGGCGCCGACCATCAGCGAGCCACCGGAGAACAACACGACCGGGCCCGACTCGTCGCGCAGCAGATAGGCGAGATGGTCAGGCGTGTGGCCCGGCGTGGCGATCGCCTCCAGGCGGTAGCGGCCGACGGTGACCACGTCGCCGTCGCGCGTTCCCCGATAGGGGTGGGCGAGCTGCGCGTCGGCGGGAGCCAGGAAGGCGGCCCCGTCCGCAGCCAACTCGGGACTCCCGGAGATGTAGTCGGCGTGGGTGTGCGTGTCCGCCGTGAACGCGATGGTCAGGCCCGCCCCGATGGCGTAGTCGCGCTGGGCGGTGGGCAGGCGGGCGGGGTCGATCACCAGGGCGGTGCCGTCGCCGAGGTCGACCAGATGGGACGAGTGGCCGAGTCCCTCGTTCACGAAGCTCACGATCGGCAGATCCATCAGATGCACCCTTTCAGACACGCAAACATATTCAAACTCTTCTTTGAGGATAGGGGGTTCACGACCGGATATTCAAGTGATAATTTGAATACTCATGACGAAGAACGACGACCGGAAAGCCAAGGACGCGCTGTTCGACGCATTCGCGTCAGTGGCGAAAGCGCTCGGCAACGGCCACCGGGCCGAGATCATCGATGTGCTCGCCCAGGGCGAACGCTCTGTCGAGGAGATCGCCTCCGAGATTGCCCAGAGCACCGCCAACACCTCTCACCACCTCCGCAGCCTCGCCGCCGCTGGACTGCTGAGATCGCGCCGAGACGGCCAACGCATCATCTACCGGCTCACCAGCGACCGCGTCGCCGACCTCTGGGCTGCGCTCAGGGACGTGGCCGCTACCCACGTTGCCGACGTCGCTGTCCTCGCCAATGCCTACCTGGGCGCCCGAGACCCCATCGAGGAAGTCACCGCAGAAGAGCTCGCCGCCCGACTCGACCGGGGCCGAGCGGTTGTGGTCGACGTCCGCCCGCCTCTCGAGTACGCGGCCGGCCACATTGCCGGCGCCCGCTCCATCCCCATCGACGCCCTCGACGACGCCCTCGATTCGCTCCCTCGCAGCCGTGAGATCATCGCCTACTGCCGCGGCCCCTACTGCCGCTACGCCGACGAGGCCGTGCGCCTCCTCCACACGCGGGGGTTCAAAGCTCGCCGCCTCGATACCGGCTACCCCGAATGGCACCGAGCCGGCCGACCCATCGACAGCGACAGCCCACAGGAGGCCTCCCCATGAACGTCCTGGTGATCTGCCAAGGACCCGCTACGGCGACGAACGCACCTACAACGGCCTCAGGCTTGCCGGCGCGCTCGCCAAACGCGACGACACCGACGTCAAGGTGTTCCTCATAGCGGCACCGAACTGCGGCGTCACGCTGCCCGCCAATTCCGTCACGGGGCTCGCCACGGTGGCAAGGTGCCGGGAATGTGGACGCACCCAGGTCATGGCGACAGCAGCGACGCTCCCCGGCCGGCCCGATGCCGCCGAGACAGTCGGAGCGGCCCTCATGGCCGCCGCCACAGGACTGGGCCACCGGCGCGTGGCGGAACACGTTGGCCTTCCCGCGACGACCGTGCGTGGCTGGCTGCGCCGAGCACGCGCGAACAGCGAAGCCGTGCGAGTCGCAGCGACGGTGCGCGCCCACGCACTCGACCCGATGGCTCACGCGTTCGAGCCGACCGGCGCCGCAATCAGTGACATGACCGACGCGATCGGCCGAGCCGTGTCCGCACACATCGTGC
>JAYUBX010000240.1:0-2274 GCA_043740665.1 Candidatus Neomicrothrix sp. | reverse complement strand
AGCCTCGCCGAGCGCGGCCTGGTCGAAGCACGGTGAGAGAGCTGGGTCGTACCGCCACGTGAGCCACCTGCGCCGGCCATCCCACGGGCGGCACACCTTGGTCTGGCGACCGAAGTCGGGGGGTCTCCGGCGCTCAGTAGGATCGGTGGTCACGGCACCCGGACGAGGGGCCACGACCGAGAGCAGACCACCATGGGCACCGACAACAACGATGCGGTCGACAGCGGCATCACCGAGGTCACCGCGACCGAGACCGAACTGATCGACGTCGATGGTGACGGCGTGCCCGACGGCATCGTCGTCACCGAGACCACGCTCACCGACATCGATGGTGACGGCGTGCCCGACATCATCGAGGTGGTGACCACCACCATGATCGACGTCGATGGTGACGGCGTGCCCGACATCGTCAGCGTGAACGACACGGTCGGCATGGACTTCGACGGCGACGGCACCATCGACGCGATCGAGAGCATCGAGGTCGCCGGCATCGACTTCGACGGCGACGGCACCATGGACGAGATCGTGATCACCGAGGTGACCAGCACGCCCGACGACCTCTGAGGCGATCGTGATCGCAACCTGATGAGGTGAATGCGGCCGCCGGTCAGCCTTCGGGCTGGTCGGCGGCTGCGTCGCGGTCGAGGCGAAGCGACGCCGAGTTCATGCAGTAGCGGTCGCCGGTGGGTTGGGGGCCGTCGGGGAAGACGTGACCGAGGTGGGCACCGCAGTTGCGGCACAGTGCCTCGGTGCGCACCATGCCGTGGCTCACGTCGCTCTCGGTGGCGACGTGGTCGTCGTCGAGCGGCGCGTAGAAGCTCGGCCAGCCGCTGCCCGACTCGAACTTGGTGGCGGCGTCGAAGAGGGGTTCGTCGCACACGACGCAGCGGTACACACCGTCGTCGTGACAATCCCAGTACTCGCCGGTGAAGGCGCGCTCGGTGCCTTTGCGCTGGGTGACCTCGTACTGCTCGGCGGTGAGCCGCTCGCGCAACTCGTGGTCGGTGGGAACCGTCTGGTCGGCCATCGGATGCTCCTGGGAGAAGAGAGGAAACGTCGAACCAGTCTGGCGTCCTCGGTGGCCGTTACGGCAGAAATCGCGAAAGTCGGCCCTGGATCCTTGCAGGGAACGAGCGTTCGACTTACACTCGTGTCATTCATCGAGCTCCACTCCCTTCGGGCCCCGGAGTTCCTGTCACACCCCCTCCGTAGGGTGTGGGTCAATCGCTGCGGTCCAGCCCCGCAGCCATCCCGTAGCAGTCGTTCGAACCCCGAACACTCACCTCAAGGAGACACCACGGTGGAGCGAGACAAGGCACTCGACATGGCCCTCGGGCAGATCGAGAAGCAGTTCGGCAAGGGCTCAGTCATGAAGATGGGCGACAAGGCCTCGATGAAGATCGAGACCATCCCCACCGGGGCCCTGGCCCTCGATCTGGCCCTCGGCGTCGGCGGTCTTCCCCGCGGTCGTGTGGTCGAGATCTACGGTCCCGAGTCCTCGGGCAAGTCCACCCTCGCCATGCACGTGGTGGCCGAGGCCCAGCGCAACGGCGGCATCTGCGCCTACATCGACGCCGAGCACGCCATGGACCCGATCTATGCCGCCGCCATCGGGGTCGACGTCGACGAGCTGCTCATCAGCCAGCCCGACACCGGCGAGCAGGCCCTCGAGATCTGCGACATGTTGGTGCGCTCCGGTGCGCTCGACGTCGTGGTCATCGACTCGGTGGCTGCCCTCACCCCCCGGGCCGAGATCGAAGGCGAAATGGGTGATCATCACGTCGGTGCCCAGGCCCGTCTCATGTCCCAGGCGTTGCGCAAGCTCACCGCCAACCTCAACAAGACCGACACCATCTGCCTGTTCATCAACCAGCTTCGCGAGAAGATCGGCGTGATGTTCGGCTCGCCCGAGACCACCCCCGGTGGTCGGGCGCTGAAGTTCTACTCGTCGGTCCGACTCGACATCCGCCGCATCGAGTCCATCAAGGACGGGGTCGAGATCGTGGGCAACCGCACCCGGGTCAAGGTGGTCAAGAACAAGGTGGCCCCCCCGTTCCGCCAGGCCGAGTTCGACATCATGTACGGCAAGGGCATCAGCCGCGAGGGCTCGCTGCTCGACATCGGGGTCGACATGGCCATCGTCAAGAAGTCGGGTGCCTGGTACACCTACGAGGGCGAGCAGCTCGGCCAGGGCCGTGAGAACGCCAAGCAGTTCCTCATGGAGAACGCCGAGATCATGGTCGAGATCTCCGAACGCATCCGCATCGAGTCGGG